>JANRMA010000043.1:0-10141 GCA_033762035.1 Rickettsiaceae bacterium | reverse complement strand
CTAAAAATAACTTATTATAACAGAATTTTATTTTAATACAACTAAATTTTTAGTAAAGAATTTGTTACTATCTTAAATAATAAATAGCCCGCCCGCCAAAACTCTTAAACCCCATATTCATAGTGCTCTGTAGGATATTTTTTCTTGCTTTTTTCATAAGATTTTGCTACTTTTTAGGCATAAAGTTTCTAGAGCTTTCCTAAAATCCAACACTGCAGCATACTAGTGTATTTCAGTAGCGTGGCCAGGTTGTGATGACAAAAGTACTAACCGGCATATGCGATAAAAGCGCTATTTTTTATTTTTATTCTTACTGCCCATAGGATGTCTCTCTTCCAAAAAATCCCTAAGTTTCTGTGTGGCAACATGAGTATAAATTTGGGTAGTAGAAATATCAGAATGTCCCAAAAGCTCTTGTATTACCCTTAAATCTGCTCCGCTTTCTAGTAATCTTGTTGCAAAACTATGTCTTAATTTGTGCGGGGATATTTTGGCTGGATCTAGCCCCGCGTTTAATGCTAATTTTTTTAGTAATAAGGCAAAATTTTGCCTTGTCATATACCCACTACTAGAATTAGATGGAAATAAGTATAAGGCGCCTTTGTTACTATTTAAGTACGCGCGGCGTATCTTTAAATATTTCTCTATAGAATCTTTTGTTGATGCGCTGATAATAACCCCCCTCTCCTTACGCCCTTTTCCCTCTATTATCAATAAATCATTTTGTATTTTCATCCCCCCGTCATCAAGGCTCAGCATGTTTAATTTAATAGAAATGAGCTCAGAAACTCTTAAACCAGCCGAATAAGTTAGTAAAAGCATAGCTTTTAAACGCAACATCTCAGGGGAATTTTGGTTAATAGCAGATTGAAGTTTTTCTACCTCTTCCATAGATAAATATTTTGGCAAAGATGGGGAATATTTTGGTTTTTCTATATATCTTATAGGATTTTCGGATATATATTTTTCGCTCAGTAAAAAATTATAATAACCATTGATAGATGAAATTTTCCTAGCCAAAGTTCTATTAGAAATTTTCTTTTCAGATAATTTGGAAATATAATCTGAAATATTGATAGTTTGTACAGTAAGGGGGTCTTTATCTCTTAAGAAGCATAAATACTCTTTAATATCGTTTTTATAAGCGCTGATTGTAGCATTAGAGCACGCCCTCTCTGCCATTAAAGATTCTAAATATTGATCCAAAAAATGCATATTTATCTTATTTTTTATATAAATTTATCTTACCTTGGGAATTTCTTGCCATTTAGTTGTATAACAAGGAGAAAGAAATGCGGAATGCCCAGTCCATGATTTATTTACCCCTTGCGCAAGAAAGAAAATGGAATTTTCTAGAGATTTTGCGTTATACTTATCTATCAGCTTCATTAAATTCTGCTTTTTATTGAGTATGTCATCATTATCTAGATCAAAAAAATTGCGCTGAATTTTATCTTTATTATATAAGCCGCACAATATTACTCCAGCCTTTTTATATGCGCAGCCTTGTAGAAATATTTTCTTCAGCGCAGATTTTGCTGCCTTGATAATTTCTACGGTAGAATCTGTAGGATATTGCATATATTCTTGATGGAATTGGTTATTTAAATCTTTACTAGTTCCATAAAAGCTTTTGCGCGCGTAAACATATATAGAAGATGCGGCACTATTTTGCTTTCTTAATTTTACGCATGCTCTTGCCGCAAATTCTGCGACTATATATTCTAATTCTTCTAAATTATATATATATTTAGAAAAACTCCTTGAAACTGATATAGTCTGCTTGTCTATATTATTTTCTTCTATATGTAAGCACTGAATACCTCTTAATTCATATTGTAATTTCTGGCCGGTAACTTTTGTTAATTTGCGCGCTAAATTAGAATCCATTTCTTTAAACTCAAACGCAGTATTTATTCCGTAATTATAAAGTAACTTAGATAAATTTTTGCCTATCCCCCAAACATCAGATATACTAATAGTTTTTAAGGCATGATCTATCTCATCATTAGACATTAATATATGAACGCCCTTATTATTCTTACGAGCTATGCCTTGCGCAATTTTAGCAAGACTTTTAGTAGAGCTTATACCTACTGAAACCGGGATACCTAATTCCTTCATAATGCGCGCACGTAATAAAGAACAATATTCTAGGAGTTTAGAGCTACATATATGAGAAAGATCTATAAAAGCTTCATCTATAGAATATACTTCTATTCCAATAGAAGATTCTTTCAAAATAGACATTACCCTTGTAGACATATCCCCATATAGTCCAAAATTTGCAGAAAAAACTCGTACATTATTACGAGAACATAGGTCTTTGACCTTAAAATAAGGATCAAAACTTAAACCCAAAGCTTTTGCTTCGTCCGAGCGAGAAATTATACAGCCATCATTATTAGATAATACAATAGTGGGGACGTTTCTTAAAGAAGGATCAAAAGCCCTCTGGCAAGAAACAAAAAAACTATTACAATCTACTAAGGCAATTATTTTCATTTTATTTTTTAACCTTCTAATTCTCGCATATTGGTTTAATATTGATGTATAACGCTTGTAACTACTCCCCATATAATTAATTCCTGTTCCTCTTTAATTACTAAATCAGGATAATTAGGATTTTCCGCCGCAAGCTTAATTAGGCCATTTTTTTTATATAATCTTTTCACGGTAAGCTCAGGACCCACGGCGGCAATAATAATTTTATTATGTTTAGCTTCTATACTTCTATCTACTATTAATAAATCTCCTGCATATATATGAGCTCCAATCATGGAATCGCCAGTTACTCGTACAAAAAAAGTTGAATTAGGCTTTGGTATTAAATATTCGTTTAAATCTAATTTCCTTGCTATATGATCTTCTGCGGGAGAAGGAAATCCGGCCGAAACTAAACTATCATATAATGGCAAACTATATAAGGAACTATGATTATAAATTAGCGATTCATTAGATATTTGCTCATGTCCTAGATTCATATTTGATGTCTCAATATTAGTTTCTGATGCTTTAGAGCAAATATTAGATTTGATAAAATTATCTATTTGATTTATCATATCTACAGGCACTCTAATTGGCTTGGTTGCGCATGAATATTTACCTATTCCATGAGGCCTTCCAGCCCCTTCCCTTTTGCCTCCTCTTGGTTTCATAATTATTTACTTGGTTGTTTTGATTATTTGAATAGTGTACATTATTCAACGCTAAATTGCAAATATTTTTTTGCAGTCGGGTGGTATTTTTTACTCAAAAATCTATTTAGATACAAATATATTAGTCTTTTAACTATTAGCATCATCTAAAGAAAGATTATTGTCACAATATTAGCGCAATCCCGATTTTAATAGTCTAAATTGTAGTTTATAAGCTTTAAAACTATTGCGCCCTAGAGTTGGTTTGATATAATCGATAGCATTAGTGGAACGATTTACACTAATTATAAGTTCAAATATGAGCTTAGATTTTGTAATCCGAACTAAAAAAACTAACTAATTAACTAACTATAATAAATAACTAGGTACTATTTATGAACAAAGCTGAATTCGTAAGCTTTATAGCAAGCACTCATCATAGCTCTAAAGTAGAAGCAGAAAAAGCACTAAATATTGTAATTGATAGCATAACTCATGCTCTAGCTAAAGGTGAGAGCGTAAATCTTGTGGGTTTTGGATCTTTTACAGTACAAAAAAGAAACGCAAGAGAAGGCCGCAATCCTAAAACAGGAGCTAAAATGCATATTGCTGCTTATCTTCAACCTTCTTTTAAAGTGGGCAAAAAATTAAAAGATGCTTGTAACTCCTAATAGTTACTTGTATCTTAGATGATATATATCAACAGGACTTATCCTTAGACCTTCATTTTTGTGAGAGTTTTATACTATATTGTCCTGTTATCCTCTTCTACGCCAGTCATCTTTTAGATAAGTAAAAATCTGCCATTAATGTTGCTTCATCAGGTCTCTTTTTGAGATTACGGCTGCACACTATTTTAGCCATGGTCACACACGTAAGAATGAGGTTTTTCTTTTTTTTGTCACCCCTTAGAAAAACGCATTCAAGAAAAAGGCGCCCAGGAAATAATAATTTTTATATCACCAGAAGTCGCAAAGGGCTCTCTAAAAAATGGCCCCCTGCCTAAGAGCGCGCCTAATACTAATCTTCATTTTTAAATAATCCAAATGAATTTAGCGGATCTCGCTTTGTTGCTACCAATTAATATATGCATGAGCTGCGCTTAGGCCTAAAATTCATTTGTCTAATTTATTCTTACGGATGGTATAATTTGTGTATTTTGGCAATAGACTATTTTAAAAATTTCAATATTTATCTAAGAATTATATGTATATAATATATTTCATACTATAATAACTTAATACTATTGTAATTATTTAAAATAAATCAAATGAATGATTTAGACACATTAATTCAAACCATCTTAAGTAATGATATTTCTGGGCTAAAAGAAAATTTGGCGAAAAATCCAGCATTGGTAAATTATACAGAACCAGAACATGGTTTTTCTCTTTTACTAGTCGCATGTTATAATAATAATATAGATATTGCAGAGCTTTTAATAGATAATGGCGCAGATATTGAAGCAAAAAGTTATTCTGGGGCAACGGCTTTGATCTTATCATCCTATATGAATCATAGGGATTTAGTCGCTCTTTTATTAAATAAGGGAGCGGAAATTGATGCAATAGATACATGCAGAAACACGGCTTTAATTTACGCATCTAGTGGAGGTTATGCCGATGTTGCTACTCTCTTAATAGATAGAGGAGCTAACATAAATATTAAAAATCAAAATAAAGAAAATGCTTTAATTATAACATCAAGAGATGGTAGCGCTGAAATAGTAACTAGTTTACTGAATAAAGGTGCAAGGCTAGATGATACAAATTTCAATGGAGAAAGTGCTTTAACGGAGGCTTCTAACAAAGGCCATGTTCAAATCGTAGATCTTTTGCTAGAACAAGGAGCTGATGTTAATTCACAGAACTGCTACGGCCAAACGTCTTTGATGTTAGCTTGTAGCCGCGGATATGATGAAATAGCAGCATCTTTACTAAACAGAGGTGCAGATATAAATATATGCGACAACGAAGGTAACACCGCTACTCTACTTGCATTAAGAGGCATGCGAGAAGAAGATCGCAGGAATATTAATTCTAAACTGCGCCTACCCTACAATCAAATAGAGTCTGCTCATCTTAAAACTCTTGCAAGAATCGTCCAAGAATCTAACGTAGAAAGGATAGATATTCCAAGAAATAGCCTTAAAGAGGCCGAAAAAAAATGTATAGAGCGCATAAATGAGGCAATAAGGCCTAATAAAGATCGATTAAAATAAGCTACGAGAGACCCGCAGCTTTATATATAATTTACGCAGCTTTCTCTAGTAAAATATTTAATCTTCTGCTAAATCCTGCGGCATCTTTTACCGGCTCTCCTTCTATGATGCATGCTTCATCAAAAAGTAGCCACACTAAATCGCGGGCCTGTGATTCATTTTGATCTTGTAAACAAGCAATCTTCTGTAATATAGGATGCTTTAAGTTTACCTCTAAAATTTTAGAGGTAGCTTGTTGTAATTGCTTTTGCTCGAGTAAAAAACGTTCCATTCTAATATCCATATCACCTAATCCTACTGATAAAACTGCTGGGCTAGATGTTAGTTTGGATGATGATACAACTTCTCTTACGGCTTCTTGTAAAGTATTTTTACAAAATGTAAGTATCTTAACTTTTGCATCTAAATCTTCCTTTGTTTCCTCTTCCCTAGCACCTGCATCCCGAAGGTTTTTGTCTTGATCTAAAGAACTAGATCTAGTTACAGACTTAATTTCAAAGTCTTTATATTGATTTGCAACATTAACCCAGAAGTCATCTACTGGATCATTAAATATTAAGACGTCAATATTACGAGCTAAATATCCTTCTATCTGCGGGCTATTTTTTAATTTTTCTGGATGCTCTCCACTTAAATAATAAATTGTTTTTGTCTCTAAGCCCTCTGGTAACGAACTTATATATTCATCCAAACTTATATATTTAGACTTAGTAGCGGAATAAAATAGAGCGCAATCTAGAATTTTTTCCTGATCAGGATTTACCTCACACAAACCTTCTTTTAAGGCTGCGCCAAAATTTTTCCAGAATATTTCATAAGAATCTCTATCAGATTCTTTTTGCTTTAGTAATTCTGCGAGAACTTTTTTAGTAATAGAATTTCTAATTTTGTCTATAGTTGCATTATGCTGCAAACTTTCTCGGCTGATATTTAGAGGTAAATCTTGAGAATCTACCACCCCCCTTAAAAATCTCATATAAGCTGGTACTAAATCAACATTTTCATCGGTGATAAATACTTTTTTAATATATAGTTTTACTCTTTTTCTTCTATCTGGATGAAATAAATCGAAAGTTTTATTTGTAGGTATAAAAAGTAAATTCGTATATTCTACAAGACCTTCGTTTTTATTGTGCATAATTACCCAAGGCTTATCTACAGCATATGCGACAGATTTGTAAAATTCTTGATATTGCTCTTCTGTTATGTCTGCTTTATTCTTGGTCCAAAGTGCTATACTAGAATTTACTCTATGTTTATGTCCGTTTTCTTCAATAAAATATACAGCTGCATCTATATGATCCGAATATGTTTTAACAATATGCTTTACTCTAAAGTGATCTAAATATTCATCTAAACCTTCTTTAATTTTTGCTATTATACGAGTACCTCTATGCATAGTTTCATCATTAATACTAGATATAGTATATTCTCCGTCCCCGCATGAAAACCATTCTCCTACTTCAGTTGTTCCTGCTTTTTTAGATATTACTTTAACGCTATCGGCTACCATAAAAGAAGAATAAAATCCTACGCCAAACTGACCTATAAGATTACTATCTTTTTTTGCATCGCCGGTAATGTGCTTTAGAAACTCCTGAGTGCCAGACTTAGCTATGGTACCTAAATTTTCAGCCATATCTTCCAAGCTCATGCCGATGCCATTATCTTCTATTATAAGCTCTCTTGTATCTTTATTAATTGCTATTACTATCTCAAAATCGCTTCCATCAGATAATAACGATGCATCTGTATAAGACAAATATTTTAGCTTATCACAAGCATCGGAGGCATTAGAAACAAGCTCTCTAATAAAAATATCCTTATTTGTATATAATGAGTGAATCATTAATTGAAGAACTTTACCAACTTCGGCGGTAAATTTTTTTGTATTGCTAGACATGTAATTATTTTTTTAGTTTATACTTCTGATATAGTGATCAATAAATCGTTTTTAAAGGGGGCAAGGCAAATTTTTTTTCCACTTAAAGCATTTTTTTCAAAAAAAAATTGTGAAATCACGAAATGTAGCTAAAATATAATCTATGAGAAAATGGTATATATTCTTTTGTTTGAGTAGTATTTTTGTAGCAAAAACTATATTTGCTGAAGGAAAAAGCTCCACTCAGAGCAACAAACAATTAATCCAAGAATCCGCTAAGTGCGCATCGCATTTTCAAAAATTTGAGCATAAATACCAAATACCTAAAGATTTATTACATTCCATATCTCTCCAAGAATCTGGTAGAACACATAAAATTCTTAATAAAAAAATCCCATGGCCATGGACAGTTAATGTAGAAGGCAAGGGATATTATTTTAATTCCAAACAAGAGGCCGTAAAATTTGTAAAAACAGAAAAACAAAAAGGGAAAAAAAGTATAGATGTAGGATGTATGCAAATTAGCTTACTATACCACGGAAATGAATTTGAATCTATTGAAGATGCATTCGAGCCCAAAAGAAACATAGAATTTGGGGCTATATTCTTGCGCGAGAAGTTCGAACAATATAAATCTTGGAACAAAGCTGTAGCTAATTATCATTCGGCTAATGATTTTAAGGGTAGTAAATATAAGGAATCCGTACTTAAAATTGCAAGTAATATAGATAAACATAAATTTCTAACTCCTAAATACTATAGCTTTGTAACCCCGCAAAGAAAATTATATCCAAATCGTTATAATAGCCTTATCTCTGAATCTAAATTTCACTCTTTAAAAAATAGATATAAAAGTAATATGGTATATTATCAAAAAAAAGAATCTTGAATCTATAGTTTGTATGTAATTTGCAAAAAAACAATATCTAGAGCCAATGGAATATACATTCTTTCAGTAATTGTGCTATTAAAAATAATACTTTGAATATAATGCTAGGAATTATGGATCGGAAAAGATGAAAAAGTCTCTAAAAAAATTGAGCATTATATATTCTATTAGCACTATTCTTGGATATAGCACAGATTCATTGGCGCTAAATTATACGATTAATAACGGAGATAATACATCTCTAGCAGCTGATAATAACGGCACTATAACTTATAGCGGCACTGGCACCTTTAATGTTTCAACGCATAATCAAACTGGTGATATAGATTTTGCAGGAAATAATGGCACTTTATCTATTGGCAAATCAGGCCATGTCTATGGTGGCATTTATTCTACTGGCTTAAGTGCTGGAAATATTTCTATTAATGCAAACGGAGCTAGAATCTATGGAAATGTAGGTACTAGTGCTTATCCTATAAATTCCCTTACTATTAATGGTCTTTACACTACTACTATTGATGGGCCAGCAATTAATGTATTAAATGTTACATCAGCGCAAGGCATACTATATTTTAGCAATACAGCATCATTTTATGGTAATATAGGCACATCATCTAATCTATTTCCTTATTTATCCTTGGGCGCAAACGCAACTCTTTTAGATGGAACAATTATATACGCACAAACTCTTGGAAGTAGTAGCGGAGGCAGCTCAATATTAAATATAGACGGTAATGTTATTGTGTCGGGTAATATAGGTTTGTATACTGGATCCAAAACTTTTCTGCAAAACATCGTTGCAAGTGACGCATATTTCCCGTCTCTTTCTTATACACGTATTAACGACGGAGCCACCCTTTCGGTAATAGGAAATAGTGTATTTTACAAAAAAGTTGATGCAACAAATAGTGGCGGTTCTGCATCAATCGTCATAAACCCAGGCACAGGTAATACGATTTACTTGCTAGAACATATTGGCACCATACATCCTCCTGAAAATATATACCTAGGAGCAGGTAATATTATTTTGGGATATAGTGGTTTAAAACCAACTGTATCTAGCACGAATCTGATATTTATAGATGATGGATCTATCGCATTTGCTGACACAAATAATACTATAAGCATTAGTAATATTACTACAACTACAAATCTTACTGGCTCTATTACTTTGCCCAAGGGAAATCATGGCAATATTGGCCAAGTCGCACTTAAGCTAAAAACATTAAATGTCGCTCAAACGGGAAATAGTAGCAATAATAGCTCTGACGTTTATCTTGAGACGCTTAATGTAGGAAATGGATCTGGCTATGAATATGTTCTATCTGGCGGTAATACTAATATTGAAAATATTTATATTGGAGCGAGTGATCATTTAGTTATTACCTCTAGCGCTGGTGCATTTGTAAATGTTAATAGTAGTATTAGTAGCGACCACACTTCTGGATCAATGCTACATATTAATTCTAATCCTTCTAGTGCAAATTTCCCTAATATAGATATTTTAGTTGATAATGTGTTCTTTACTCAAGCCGGCACTATTGATAGAAATATATTCACATCTACTTCAAATACCACATGGGCCTTTGTAGTAGCAGATATTAGCCTAACCTCAGGAGGTGTTTTAAATATTGCAGATAGTGGGCTGATTTTTATTTGTGACGAAGCAATGCTTACAAACTCTGATGGTACAATCAATTTAGGAACTAATGTATATATAACAGACTATTCTCCTGGTAATTTTGATCAATCTGTTATTGATACATATATCAATCCATTCAGGCCTTCAGGAGTAAATGCTTACACGATTGGAAGTGGAACATTCAAATCAAGCGCGGGCGGGGTTTTACCACAAATAGGCTCTGGCTCCGGGGACACTTTAACTAATTTAGTACTAGCGCAATCGTCAGTAGATCATTATATTAGCGGTAATATTTATGCAAATAATACATATATTACATCTAATGCTACTGTAAATTTATCTGCTAATACTAATATAGCAGGTAACTTAG
>JANRMA010000042.1:0-7301 GCA_033762035.1 Rickettsiaceae bacterium | reverse complement strand
ATTTGTTAGCGGGTTATTACTTATTAGTGATAGTGCTTTTGCAACCGCAGTTGATACTCTCGGGACTAATTTATGTGCTGTATTGGCGGTTATGCAGTCAACTACTGGAAAAGCAGTAGCGATTATTGCTATTATTGGAGGAGCATTTGCTTTTTTAACTGGCAATATTAAATGGACTACATTACTAATGCTAGCTACTGGAATTATTACGATCTTCTCGGCAAGTTCAATGGTAAATTTACTATCTAACGCAAGTGACACTGCAGCCACAACAAACTGCTCAACCAGTTAATAATAACAGTCGAAAGAAAATATAGTATATAAAATAAAACAGAGCCTTCCAAAAGAGGGCTCTGTTTTTTATTTTTGTCTAGGCTTTTTATTTTCTTCTTAAAAAAGCAGGAACGTCATATATATCATCACTTTCATTGATAATTTCTACTTTATCTCCCTTAGGGATTAATTTAGAGAAACTTGCTCCTTGATTTGCCGGAATGGAAGAGCTATTGGACGCTGGCATTACCTTACTTAAAAACCTACTAAATAAAGATGGCTTATTTTCTTGTGATACATAAGATTTTGCCTCTGGTACAATTGCTGATATAATTTTTGGTTCTTCAAAATGCTGGGATATATGGGAGTGGGTTTCTTGAGTATTATAAGAATTTTCTTCCGCCTGTTCTTGAGCAAAGCCTACTACATCAGAAGTAGCTTCTTCTAATATTTCTTCTGGTGATTTATTTATTTCTTCCTCTAGGTTCGCTGGAGGAATAATTGATGTAATTATTGTAGGCTGTATTGATTTATGTATAATTCCTGTGATTTCAGAATCTATACCAGTAGCTACGACAGAAACTCTAATAATGCCATCTAAATCTTTGTTATATGTAGAGCCGAATATTATATTTGCTTTTGCGTCATCTCCAACTTCTTCTCTAATTTTATTTGCAGCTGCATCTACTTCGAATAAAGTCATATCAGAGCCGCCAGTTATATTGATAAGAACTCCTCTTGCACCTTTTACTGATCTATGGTCTAGTAATGGGTTAGAAATAGCAGCTTCTGCAGCTCTTATTGCCCTATCTTCGCTGTTAGATGCCTCTCCAGTGCCCATCATAGCTTTGCCCATTTCCTTCATCACCGTTCTAATATCTGCGAAATCTAGATTTATTAAACCTGGCATTATCATAAGATCTGTAATCCCTCTAACGCCGCTATGTAGGACCTCGTCTGCCATTTTAAAAGCATCTGCAAAAGATGTTTTCTCATTTGCAATATGAAAAAGATTTTGGTTAGGAATTACTATCAATGTATCAACATTTTTTTGCATTTCTGCTAGCCCTTTTTCGGCTAAAGTAGCTCTATATTTACCTTCAAAATGGAATGGCTTCGTTACGACACCAACAGTTAAAATACCCATTTCTCTTGCAATTTTAGATATAATTGGAGCTGCACCAGTTCCTGTGCCGCCGCCCATTCCAGCAGTTACAAAAACCATGTTACTTCCATCTAATATAGCCTTTATATCTTGCTCCGACTCTATTGCCGCATTTGCACCAACATCTGGAGATGCACCCGCTCCCAGTCCTTTTGTTGTATTTATCCCTAGTTGCAATTTATTTTCTGATAGAGAAAACTCAAGAGCCTGTGCGTCAGTATTTGCTACAACGAACTTTGCACCTTGTAGATTAGATCTAATCATATTATTGACGGCATTGCCTCCTGCTCCTCCTACTCCAAAGACAGTAATAGTCGGCTTGAGAACAATATTTTCTGGTAATTTGATGTTTATTGTCATTATCCAAGATTTTATACTTATATCATTCAAATATAATCAACTATTTCAGTTTGTACATAATAAATTAGCACAATAAATGTAAAATACATTTTTTTTTCCAGATAAAGGCTTTTTTATCAATAGCAAATAATATTATTAGAAAAATACAAAAAAAACTATTGATAAAACTACTATAAGTTGTTAAAATAATTTTTGAGCGTTATATTTAGCGTTCAAACCATGGCGAAGCTGCGTGAAATATCCTCTTGTTCCTTCTGTTGCTTATATACCACTCAGTTTCGCTTTAAAATTCTTGAACCACAAAGGACTTTCTATTATATATACTACTTTCTATTGCTATTGGCTTTTGTTGTACGTTTTTGAGGTATATATTCTTCCTTTGTAAAATGCCCTCTATAAGTTCTAAACATTTCTACCCCTTCAGAGTTATTTTCTAGTAACTCTTTGCAAAAGTTGGCCGTATCTATTGGTTTTTGTTTTTTTGTATATTTATATTCTCTATTTTCAAGAAATTCATCAAGATTGATTAATTGCCAAAATTTGCCGTCAAAGACTTCTGCCTTAATATAGCCACTCATAGTTTGATTTTCGTAATCTCCTGGAAAGGCTGTCGTTGCATCATCATGCATCAATAGTCTTAGATCTCCTTGTCTCAATTCTTGATCATCTATGTATTTTATATATATATTTCCTGTTAGCACTAGTTTTCTGTATGAATTTGTCATTTTCTCCTTTTCAAATTTATGCAAATATATTAAAACATCCTAAGTATCCTTAGAAATAAAATTATGGCAAGTATAACTTCTCAGTTAAGAGAAAATAATTTGAATAATGAGCGCCTCTTTCATGAAGCTGCAAATATGTTGATTGAAAAAATTATGCATAATATAGAATCTTGCGACGACAAGAATATTATAGATTACGACTATTCAAACGAGGTACTTATGCTAGAAATTAATGCGCAAATTTATGTAATTAATAAACAAAGCTTTAAAAGAGAAATATGGTTATCGTCGCCTATTTCAGGGCCCCATCATTTTATTTTTAAAGAAAATCAGTGGATCAATAATAATCTAGAAACAATAGATTTGATATTATCAAAAGAACTCTCAGATCTCACTCAGCAAAATATAATTATTTAATATGCCTGACAGAATTTCGCGATGGCAGATTATATATAAAATACTAGCTAGGCTAGCTCTATTTAAAGTAAGACTATTTTTTGCCGGATGTGCACTAATAGCTGTTGTTTTTTTAATGTTAAATATTGGGGGTTTGGCCCGAGATTTTGTAGATCACGCAGGTAGTAATATACAGGTTGTGGAGATTTTAGTTTGCGGAGTTTTGTTTGGATTTGCAAGCTTTTGGAGATCTTATTTAATAAATACGATCTCCGAATTTACCGCACTTATAATCAAGAAAGAGGCTTATCTATCTTTAATTAGCTCAAGTTGTAGCCAGGTTGAATCCGAATCATTTTCAGAGCAAGCTATTATTATAAATTCAGATAGCGATCAAATCGCCAAACTAATTACGGACTTATTTTCCTTTTTAGTTAGAAATATTATTATGGGCGTAGGTAGTATTATTTTAATGCTTGCTTTAAGCGTGAAATTATCTTTAGGAGTTCTGATGATTATTATTTCCCTATCTTGCTTTGCAAAAATTTTTGATCAAAAAATTAGGGCTTTAATAAAAGACGTGGAACTTGCCAAAGCTAATAACTCTAATTTTGTTACAGAATCTATTATCAACCATAAAATTATACATATTTTTAATACCCAAAATAATATGAGTAATTTTTTTAACCAGCTTGCAAAAGATTACGAGATTACACTGACGAAAAGGATAAAACTTAGGGCGCTTTTTTTTGCCTCTATAGTATCACTAATGCTTATATTTACTTCTTTATTGGTTTGGTATGGAACGCTTGAAGAATTAAAAGGCAACATGACATCCGGAGATCTTGTATCATTCTTTTTTTACGCCGGCCTTGGAATGATGAGCTTTGGAGGCATTATTGAATTACTTAGTAATTTAGACAAAACATTTGCATCATGCCAGAGAATTTTTTCTATCATTGAAAACCAAGGCGGAAAAATATCGCAAGATCAAGAAAAACTGGAATTAAGTGGTTATTTAGACTTAAACTCTATAGAATACAAATATAGTACTGGCCTAGATGCTGGGGGGCTAATACATCTTGGCCCCTTTAATTTTAGAATTTTATTTGGTAAATTTAATGTTTTGGTAGGGCCTTCCGGATCAGGAAAAACTACAATATTAAATTTGCTTATGGGAGTGTATAAGCCATATTCGGGCAAATTTCTTAATAATAATATTGCTATTAAAAATTTGAATCAAAATACCAGTAATGTATCTTATTTATATTACGTTCCTCAAGATTCTATGTTATTTGGGGCTAGTATAAAAGATAATATAAGTTTTTTTGAAGAAAATCCTGATATAGATTTTATAAAACAAATTCTTTTAGGGCTTGGACTTGAAGAATTTCTTGATTCCCTAAGTCTTGGCATTGAAACTAATATAGGTAGCCTTGCTACTAAAATATCTGGCGGCCAAAAACAAAGAATTGCAATAGCAAGAGCCTTATATCAAAAGCCAGAAATTTTGATTTTAGATGAAGCTACAAGTCAGTTAGACAAGGATAATGAAAATAAAGTTTTAGATTATCTCTTAGAATTTATGAAAGATAAGACCATAATCGCATCCGCTCATAGGCAAAATATGATAGAACGCGCTGATATAGTAATAGATATATTAGATAAAAAATTAGAATAAAATAGTAGTCATGTTAAAAAAATCATTGCTTTATTTAGTAAAATTCTACCAAATTATACTTTCCCCTTTAATTGGAAGAGGCCATTGTAGATTTTTGCCCACATGCTCTAATTATTCTGCTACCGCTATTACTAAATATGGTGTAATAATCGGTCTTTTACTTAGTATGAGAAGGCTTTTGAAATGCAATCCTTTTTTTAAGGGCGGCACAGATGAGGTAAAATAGCGCCTACAAGAGTTTCTCTTAAAAGGAAGTTTTGTCTAATATCTGTTTGACATATTGTTTTCATGGCGACTTAATAATTTTTTAAAAACTTACTATGGCAAAAATATTAGTAATTGAAGATAACGATTTAAACATGAAATTATTCGAAGATATGCTTTGTTTGTTGAAATGCGAAGTAATATCTACTAAATCGGGATATAATGCGATTGACTTATGCAAACAGTACCTACCAGATTTAGTATTAATGGATATACAATTGGACGGCATATCGGGAACTGATATAATCAGAGACATGAAGTCAGATAAAGCTTTGCAAGATATCCCAATTATTGCAATATCTGCTTATGCTATGAAGCACGAGGAAATGAGTATATTACAATCTGGATGCGATAAATATTTATCTAAACCAGTTGCAATAGAAGAATTTTTTTCCTCGGTACAACATTTTCTTGATAGAGATACAAAATGACAGCAACAATATTAGTCGTAGATGATATTGAGTCTAATATTAGAGTTCTGGAGGCTAAGCTTTTCGTCGGATATTACACAGTTATCAGTGCTACAAGTGGCAAGCAAGCTTTAGAAATGCTCCAAACTCATAAGATAGATATTATTTTATTAGACGGTATGATGCCGGAGATGGACGGCTTTGAGACTTGTAGAAGGATTAAAGACAACCCCGATACAATGCAGATACCTGTGGTAATGGTGACTGCACTTTCAGATATAGAAGATAGAGTTAAAGGGCTTGAAGCAGGAGCCGATGAGTTCCTAACAAAGCCTGTGAATGATTTAGCTCTGATGGCTAGAGTTAGATCTTTATCAAGAATAAAAGCTATGATAGATGAATTAAAGCTTAGAAATCAAATTAGCGAAGAACTTGGGGGCAATATTGTTGATATTGCCCCAAATTTTTCTGAATGTAGTATCCTGATTATAGACGATGATATTGTTCAAGCTAAAAATTTAACACGCTCTTTGAGAAAACTAACGGATCATATTAGTGTTATTTCGGATCCCAAGCAAATTGAGTCTATAGACGAATTTGGAGCACCTGATACCATCATTATTAGCTGCCAATTAGATAATATCGATCCTTTAAGAATAGCTGTTAATTTACGCGTTAAAGAACATCTGAGATATACTAGTTTTGTACTTATGACAGAAGAAGATAATATAGATATCGTATCTAAAGGTGTAGATATTGGAATAAGCGACTATTTTTCATATCCAGTAGATGAGAATGAATTGCTTGCGCGCATGCGAACTCAGCTTAAGCGAAAAAAATATCAGGATTCTTTAAGAGACGGATTAGAAAAGACTATTAGCCTTTCTATAAAAGACCCTTTATCTGGTTTATATAATAGAAGATATTTTGATATTCACATGGATCATATGTTGCAAAAGGCTAATCTTGAGAGTAAAGAAATGGCTCTGCTGATGCTTGATATAGATTATTTTAAACAAGTTAATGATGAATATGGCCACCTAGCAGGCGATATTATTATCAAAGAAGTAGCGCAAATTATTAAAAATACAGTTAGATTAACCGATTTAGTAGCGCGCTATGGCGGCGAAGAGTTTGTAGCTATAATATATGATATTACAATGCAGCAATCTTTAGAAATATCAGAAAGAGTAAGAGAATGCGTTGAAAGGCATGATTTTATTTTGCCGGGTATTGCAAAGCGCATAAATAAAACTGTGTCTATTGGCATATGTCATGTACAAAATACTGATAATGAGCCTCGCTTAAATATTGTAAAAAAGGCAGATGAGGCACTTTATGAAGCAAAAGAAACCGGTAGAAATAAGGTCTGCATATTTGATGATCATTAGGCGGTGGAGCATAGTTTGTGAAAGATATTTACCAATCTTTCCAGATCTCTTGTATAACTAGATCTCATGATAAATCCATATTGTAAATCGCAGAAATAAGATTAAATCTGATGCCGAATCTTTTTCGCCTGTTTCTGTATTTGTCAGAGATTATCTTGAATCTTTTGAGCATGCGAGTAATATCAATCTTAATTTGGATCATTTAAAAGTGAAGATTGGTATTATGGGGCAGAAAATATGGCGATAATTAGAGGTGCTGCGTTTAATATTTTGAAGAGAGATGATGAAAAACTTCCTCTGAGGCCCGGAAGGGTAAAGGCTTTTGTTGCGTCAGATTATCGAGCAAAATTACTCGCTTCTTAATAATTGATGTTTTTGGCCTGGCGACAAAAGCTACATAAAACAAAGACCAGTAATTTATATGTCATATAGCCTATAAGTCAGTTTGCTTCTTAAAAAAACTCTTAAGTCAGTGGGTCGTATCAATTAGTTTTTTGTAACCGTTCACGTACCTGACAGAAATATCTAATAATTTATCATAAGTATGTAAATTACTTAGTGACAACGCAACCTATGGATGATAAACAATAGTTAGGTTAAATTCTAAATAGGTTTTTTGTGGAAGAAGAAATAAGG
>JANRMA010000041.1:0-9624 GCA_033762035.1 Rickettsiaceae bacterium | reverse complement strand
ATTCTGGATTCCCTCCTTCGTGGTTTTTACAGACTTGCAACTTGTGACACTCTCGCAACAGGGGCGAAGGAGATATTTATTCTGGATTCCCACCTTCGTGGGAATGACAGACTTGCACCTTGTCACACCCTCGCAAAAGGGGCGAAGGAGATATTTATTCTGGATTCCCACCTTCGTGGGAATGACAGACTTGCCCCTTGTCATCCCCTTGAAAAAGGGGATCCAATAGATGCTACTAGATCATTATAAATAGTATATCTATCTCTTAGTAATAGTAGATAATATAGATCCTTTGTATTTTTTAAGATTATTATCAATTGCATATCTATAACTTGGGTACCTTGCAGGGTTAGAATATGTGCTTTGCCTATTATGATATGCTATTTCTACATTATTTGTCTCTAAAAAATATTTTGCAATCGATGCAAGATCGCAATTATATTTACCGGAATTTTCCTCTAAAGGAGAAAAAAATTGAGTAAAATTATCAGATTTACTCACCCAGTTTTCGTAATAATTTCTATCTATAATATAGTCTTGATAGCCAATACTCGGGCCGATTATTGCTTTTAGAGATAATGCGCCTAAAGCACGCAATTGCAATATAGAATTTTCTATTATGCCTTGATATAAGCTTCTCCATCCACAATGCAAGGAGGCGATGAATTCACCATCTCCGCTACATATTAAAACGGGCACGCAATCTGCAGTCAGAACTCCTAAGGCGATATTTTTTTGCTGCGTAACTATTCCGTCGCATTCAGGCTCCTGATTAATTTGCCATGGATTCGTTAATAATACTACTGAATTTCCATGGACCTGATTACTTACACATAAATAATCTACAGATAAGTCCTGTTTAATTATTTCATGATTATTGTATACTTCGCCAATTTCAATTTCATCTTTTGCAATATATTGATGACTTGATGGCTTAAAATCTCTAGTATAAATCTTTACGAATACCCGAGAATCTATAAGATCAAATGAAAATAGGCCGTCATCATGCATAAAGAAGCGATTCATCCATATATTAAAAAACTAAGCATAAAACTAAAGCAAAATAATTTTATGTCAAGGATTATAGAAGATTTGTCTCTGATATATTCTCCTAGAATTACTTTTGGATGCGAGGTAGAGCTATATCTCTCGCAAGAAACTTCAGATCAAGAGCTTATAGAATATTTACCTCAATATTCTTTTATTAAAGAAAGGGGTAAAAATCAGATAGAATATCATATTGGCCCTAGTTCAGATCCAGATTTAATAATTCATGAATTTAAAGCTAGTATAGACTCTATTCAAACTACGTTAAGTAGTAAAGGTATTATTGCAGATTTTAGCCCTAAGCCTTACTTAAATGACTATGGTAATGCTTTGCAAATTCAGTTTACTAGTAATTCAGCGTTATTTCAGGATTCGGTAGATAAAATATGTTCTAGTTTTTGCGAATATGCACGTTCTACTTTTCTTGCTTATGCGCCTAATATTTCTGATTACCAAAGATTCCATAATGACATAATGTCCCCTTCTTATATATGCTATGGATATAATAATAGATCCTGTCTTGTTAGAGTGTGCAATCATCCATACAAAAGAATAGAAATAAGAGTTCCGTCTCCGATATGCGATCTTTATGTCGTGTTTTGCACTATATTACAGCAGATCAAATTAGCATCTTTTGACCTTGCACCTAAATATAAGCCTATATACGGTATTGCAAGTGATGCGCAATATAATTTAGAAAAAATTCCTACTTCCATCGAAGAGGCGGCGATACTATTTGATAAAAGTTTTTTTGCAAAATAAGTTGGTTTGTGTAATTTTTAGGAAAGAAGTGTAATAAGCTTAGTACGCAAAGACTCTAGCTTCTTTTTAAGATTGGCTAATGAGGTAAGTTCAAGAGGAGAATCTACTTGTGGAGTCAATTTGCAATCAAAAAGGCTTAATTGGTTATATAATTTTGTATTATCTAAATTAAACCCCGTATCTTGGCGCCGGAAAATATTCGCATCAGACCTACCTAGATCTTCTGGGTGCCGGCCAGTTGCATTAGTTATTTGGCTTAGTATTTTTTGAGCTAAAATTTCTCTAATTTGTTCGCCTTGATAATATTTTCTACCTCTAATTTTTACTATTTTTAACTTAGGATATTGAGCGCAAAGATGGGGCAATTGCTTTAGGGTAATATTTAATAACTCCACAACCTCTCTTGGTAGATAATATTTTTTTATAGATTCTTTCTGACCACTATACATTTTTGATTTTTCAGTGAAATTTTGGTACATATATATTTGGCTGGCTTAAATTCTTTATAAGGACCCGCAAGTAATTCATAATATACTCCCGTAGGTTTCTTTATTTTCTTAATTTGAGGATTCATAGAACCAAGTAATTTTTTATGATTTAGCTTGGTTTTTGTCCATTGTTTTTGTGCTTCGTCGCTAGATCTATACACGCCAAGCTGAATATAATATGACAATTTTGTTTTCAGTAGATTTTTAGGCGTAATATCTACCTGCTGTATATGAGTGATATTTAAATTATTATCTTTATTGGCTTGATTTTTAATTTCTTCTTGCCCCTTTTCCTCAATGTCCCAAATGGATTTGGCCTCAAGATTTGTTTGTTGTTTATTATTTTCTGCATCCCTTACATCATTAGTAACATTAGTGGATTCATCTCTAGGGGCACTTACTATATTTTGAGTTAATGGTAATTTATCAATAGGACTAGAGTTTTGCAAAGCAAAAATATCATTTTCTAGATTTTCACTAAGCTCCATAGGAGCTTCAGGATCCGGCGCCAACATTATTGCCCCAATATTTTTTGGTTTTTTGCTAAAATTTTCATATATGGTTCTATTATTATCGTAATTTAATAGATCTTCTTCAATTTTAGCCTGTATTTTATAATGTCCTTTTGGCGGTATTAAAACTGGTATTTCATTATTATTATTTACACTTGGAAGAAAATATACTCCGGCCAGTATCAATGACAATAATACGAAGATAGAAGCGATTTTTGTGCTAAAGGATATATCTCTCAATATATTATACATATAAATTGTACCGAACTAATATCTAAGTTTTACATTTTGTCCATAGGAGTAATGCCCATTAAGCGCAAACTCGTAGTTAATACGCACAAAATAGCATTAACTAATGCAAGTCTTGCGGATGAGAGATCTACATTATCGTTGATAAATCTATATTCCTCGTTTTCTTTACCCAGATTCCAAAATGAATGAAATTCCGCAGCTATATTCTGAACATAGTAGGCAAGCTTGTGTAATTCTCCTTTTGATATAGCAGAACTCAGCATCCTTGGAAAAAGAGACAAGTCTCTAATTAAGTAAATTTCTTGATCTAGTGCCAAATGAGATAGATCATAATCTTTGGATTCAAATTTCTTATAAATTTCAGGCGCATTTTCTTTAGCGTTATTGATAATAGAAATAGCTCTAACCCTTGCATATTGCACATAAAATACAGGATTTTCCTTGGAGATAGTCTTTACAAGATCTAAATCAAAGTCAAGCACTACATCATTTCTCCGGGTGAGCATCATAAATCTTAAAACATCGGCCCCTACTTCTCTTTGAGCATCTGCAACAGTAGTAAAACTTCCCGCTCTTTTGGACATTTTAACCTGCTGGCCATTTTCTATAAAATTTACCATTTGGCATAGTATTATCTCCAAACTAGCTGTGTTTGAGCTTAATGCCGAATATACTGCTTTTAGTCTTTTAACATATCCTGCATGGTCTGCTCCTAGAATTATAATATTTTCTTTAAAACCCCTATCGATTTTACTTTTTGCATATCCTATATCTCCGGCAAAATAAGTCCATTCTCCCCCTAATTTAGTTAAGCTTCTGTCTTGATCATCGCCGAATAATGTAGATTTAAACAAAAGCTGATCTCTGTTTTGCCAATCAAGATCTATATCGCCTTTAGGGGCCTCTAATTGACCCTCATAAATTAAATTTTGTTTTTTTAAGTACTCTACGGCATTTATTATAGTGCCATTTAAATGCAAAGATTGTTCTGAATAGAACACATCATGAAAAATATTTAAGTCAGCTAAGTCTTTTTTTATAAGATTTAGCATTTTATTAATGACTATAGAGCTAAATTCTGCCTTAGTCACTTCGTTATCAAAGGAATCTTGATCTGGCAGATTATCCAGCTTATTTAAATATTTTTCCCCATATTCTTTCTTAATTTGGCTTGCTACATCTTTAAGATATTCTCCTGGATAATAGCCTGAAGGTATTTCTATTATTTCGCCTAATGCTTCTTTATATCTCAAATAGGCGGACTTAGTTAGTTTTTCTATCTGGCCTCCTGCGTCATTAATGTAATATTCTTTTGTTACATCAAAACCTAAAAATTTCATTACAGAAGCTAGTACATCTCCGTAAATAGCAGGCCTTGAATGCCCTATATGCATAGGCCCTGTAGGGTTAGCAGAGACAAATTCTATATTTATTTTTTGCCCCTTTCCCACGTTTGTTTTGCCAAAATTTTCACCATCTGCAAGAATGCTATTTAGCATTTTATGTAAGGTCCAATTTTTAAGAGTAAAATTTATAAAACCAGGCCCTGCAACCTCTATAGATTCAAAATGCTCGTTATTAGATAATTGATCCCTTATTATTAGCGCAATATCTTTTGCAGCAATACTGGCTCCAGCATTTGGGGCCGATTTTTTCAATATACCAGCTATAGTCATCGCTGCATTTGTTGATATATGGCCATGTATTTTTTCTTTTGGAATTTCTATAGTAAATGATTGGCTTATTGTATTATCAAGGCCCCAAATGTCCCTTGCGGTATCTGCTATAATCTCTTTGATAGATTCGTATATATTTTTATAATTCATAGTAGTTTAAAAAGTATTGCCTAAAGAAAATAATGCGTTATATTTTTCAATCGCATATCTGTCTGTCATGCCTGCTATAAAATCAGCGATTGCTCTAGCTTTTTCGTACTCACCCTCCTCAGCTCGTAATCTCCATTCAAGTGGCATGCATTCAGGATTGTTAAAATACAGATTAAAAAGCTCCCTGACAACCTTTTTACACTTATATCTTGTTAAAATTACCCTATGATTTTGATATACTCTAGTTTTTAGGAAAAATCTTATTTCTTCAATTAATTTCAGTACCTTACTAGAAAATGATGCCAAAGGTTTGCCTAATTTGCGAACGTCTTCATCTGTTTTGATATTATAGTTTTTTATATTTTCTTTCGTCGTATATAATAAATCTTCAATAAATACATGAGCCAGTTCCCTTACTATTTCAAACATTTGTCTTCCTTTTTCTAATCTTGGATATTTAGACATAATATTTTCTACAATTTTTTCCAAAGATGAAAGGCTTAATAAATCTTGTATATCAAACATATTTGCTCTTATGCCGTCTTCTAGATCATGGCAATTATATGTAATATCGTCAGAAAGAGCTGCAATTTGCGCTTCCAAAGATGAATATTCATGTAGATTGAGGGAATGTTCCCCGTCGTACTCTGTTATTGCAATGGGAATATCGCCCGTGATAGGTCCATTATGTTTTGCTATACCTTCTATTACTTCCCATGTAAGATTTAATCCTTCGTAGGAACAATATCTTTTTTCTAATTTTGTTAAAAGTTTGATTGCATGAGCATTATGACAAAATCCTCCATAATTTTTCATACATGCACTAAGCTCATCTTCGCCCGCATGGCCAAAAGGACTATGACCTAAATCGTGACCTAACGCTATACATTCTGCTAAATCCTCAGAAGCATTAAGGTCTCTGGCAATTGATCTTGCTATACTTGCAACTTCTATAGAGTGAGTTAAACGGTTTCTATAATGGTCTCCTTCGTGATTTACAAAAACTTGCGTTTTGTATTGAAGGCGACGAAAAGTGTTGGAATGAATAATCCTATCCTTGTCTCTTTGAAATTCATTTCTATAAGGAGTCGCATTTTCTTGGAAAACTCTTCCCTTTGTTTTGCTGGGATCTGTCGCGTATGGTGCTAGCATTTTAAATATAGCCAAATTTATTGCTTAATGTTATAATACACTAAATTATATTATATTGAATAAAAGAATTAAATGCATAAAAACTTAATTGTGACTGATGCCGCTTTTGCAAAAATTGATGCGCTTATAAACCAGCAAAATGATAAATCTATTTTAGGACTTAGAATTTCTGTCGAAGCAGGAGGATGTTCTGGTCTGCAATATAAGTACCAATTAACATCTACTATTTTTGAGAGCGACATAGTAATCAGCAAAAATGATACTAAAGTATTTATAGATCCTAAATCAATACAGTTTGTCGAAGATTCTGAGGTCAACTTTGTAGAAGAATTAGGGGCTTCTTATTTTGAGATTAAAAATCCAAATGCAGCTTCTAAATGCGGCTGCGGTAATTCTTTTGGCATTTAATGGTATTGTACAACTACCTGAAGGTGATATTACCCGGTAAACCATTATTAACCTTTTAAAAAACGGCGGGGCCTAGGGCGCCCGCCAGCCAATTAAAATTCTAATTTAGCACCTACTAATCCTATTACGCCCTTATGGGAGGTACTTTTTGTAAAATCCTCACTTAAATATGCTCCCTTAGATTCAAAATATGTAGCTTCTGCATAAGTCTTTAAGCCAGGTGCAATTTTATAGTCTGCGCCTAGGGTAGTAGCATGAACTTTATTATTTTTATGCATACTACGTATGTGAGCAAGGCTAAAAGATGCATCATTGATTTTGTATCTAATACTTCCGCCAAAAATATTAGTAGCTTTACGAAGTTCAGTATGTTTGGTAAGTGAATTTAGGTAATCTGCATAAGCACAAGCAAAAGACCAATCTAAATAATCTATCTGAGCGCCTACATTAAAGGTTTGGAGATATCCAAAATCATATGGTAGTGTTGTCTTAACATTTTTTGCTATAGCTATTACTTTACCATTTTCTCCAACTAGGGATAATTTCATTTTCAAGTCTTTTGATATATCGTATTTATAAGTAACGCCCCCTGATACTCCATTTTTTATATAAAAATAATATTTAGAATATACCGGAGAATGAGTCACGCTAGTATCTTTAATATCAGTATAACCAACGTTAGATGAATCTGGTATAAAACTCACGCCCGCTTGAAGGCCATAGATTTCTGGGGTGTAATATGTAACTTTTCTGGAATATTCTATTTTACCAGAACTTCTCATTTTTTGATCTAAAAAGTTAGAAAATCCTGTTACAAAAGGTACTTCGGAAGTTTTGGTTGCAGTAGGATCAGCCTTCACCCAGATGTCCCAAGTTGCGCCTGCTCCCGATGCTATAGAATAAGGAGTAATCCTCATTTTACTAGCAGCACTCTGATCACTTCCCATTTCTCCTCTACCGTAGTCTCCTTGTACAAACAAGCATGACTGAAATTTACGAGAAGATTTTGCGGTAGTTTCAATACCTAGTTTTGCGCCGTATATAAATCCATCTTCTAGAGTATTTATAGCCTCTAGACCAAGAGACGCTGTATTTAAAAAAGCAAAATCTTTTTGGTATCTACTAATTCTATTTGGCCTTAAGCCATTTTCATCTAAAAATCCTGTAGGGGCGTTGGAATTAAAATATCCAGCTTGAAAGTCAACAACACCTTTAAGCTTGACGTTAATATCGGATGCACTAGCACCAAGACTTGCAACAATAATACAAGACGTTAAAATTGTTCTATATTTCATTTACTGACCTATACTTAAGTTAGATTATCTGCTTACTGTAACAACTCGCGTAGAATTATCAACTATTAAATTACCTTTCTTGATTATTTTTCATCAGTAATTTTTTTATATTCTTTATTTAACCCTTCTACCGCATATATCCACATTATTACTATAAGTACAAATATGCCCCCAAAATAAGGCGTCGCAGTAGCAAAGTCAACGCCAAATAACATGAAGGTGGTAGACTGAATAAATCCGCCTCCGCTTTTGCCAAGCCTTCCTCCAACAACGTCTACGGCAGCCTTGCCTTTTGTTTTTAGCTCGTCATCTAGAGGAATATACGCCATTTCTTTTGTGGAATCGAAAAGCGAATATTTCACAGATTTACTCAAAACATTCTGTATAGTTCCTATTGTAACTCCTAATACAAGAGGAGAGCTGGTAATTAAACCTGCTGCAAGCAATGAAATTTGTTGATCAAATATTACAAACATGAAAAATGCTATTCCTGTCACTAGAACCATTATAGGGGTAAGCTGAGCAGCCACTCTCCATGAAAAATATCTAAGTATATTACTACCTATCAACATGAATAAAATTGCACCAATACCTTGCCAAAATTGAAATTGACCCATAAAAGCAGTATATGATTCGGCTGTTGGATATAATAGCTTAATTTTTGCCTTCCATACTCCTTCTACAAGATTAATAGAAACTCCGTAAGCAAAAACAAGTACTGCAATGTAACCAAGATATCTTGAAGAAAAAATAAGCTTTGCACTATCGTATAAACCTAGTTTTGCTTTCTTTTTTTTGCCCCCGCCAGACTTACCTTCTTCTGGATTATAATATTTAGGATCAGTAAGAACGTAAGTTTGCATCCACCAATAAACTATTCCAAGTAAAATAGTGGCAACCACAGAAATTGACAGCACAAACTCGAATCCCATATTTTTGGAAGAATCAGCTGCATCCTCCCCCAAAGAAGTCCCAAGTACATATCCTGTTAAAATTAGTCCAAAATTACCTAATAAGCCAAACATAGAATAAAATCTTTTAGCCTCGTTGGTTTTTGTAATTTGGTTAGCAAATTGCCAAAAAAGCAAGGAGGTAATTATACTTCCCCACAATTCAGCTATTGTATAAAATGATGCATAAGTCCACTTTCCTATAATTTTAATAAACCATTTGAGGCTTGGATATAATTCTACAAGTTCTTCTATCTGATGAGCATGAGGATGATAACTATCTGGGTCTGGATATAAGAAATATGCAAATATAGAAAGATAAGTGGCAAAAAAACCTACTATTGTATAAAAAACACTTGCTTGAGACATAATATTGCATAATTTTGCATATATAATCATTGCAATAATAGCAGAAGGTAGTACTACATATAATTTTAGAAAACTTAAAGCTTCTGGCCCTATATGAGTTACCACGAAACCATCTTTTATAGATCTTAACATAGAATAATTGAATAATATCAAAAACATCATCATAGCCATTGGCAGAAATTTTTTGATTTCGCCCCTTTCTATTGGCCATATAATTTTTCTTAAATTGTCTAGAGAAGAGGATTTAGTGGCGGCGTCTTGCATAATATTCTCGTGCATTAATTTTTCTTAAGATTAGAACACAAATTTCTACCAAAAAACCCGCTTTATGTCAATAGTTTATATGATATAAATTACGCAAGAAAATGATCTTGCCTCAAAAATTAACTACACTTCTTTGGTAAGAAGAATAGAGTGCCAATTATTTAGATTTTTCGTCTCGGCCAAAATAAACCCTGCTTCTTCAAAATTTTGCACTATTTTTTCTTGTTGATCTCGCAAAAATCCAGATAAAATTATTTGCCCCTTTTGTCTTAATAAGCTCCAGAATCTGTTTCTCATAT
>JANRMA010000040.1:0-9392 GCA_033762035.1 Rickettsiaceae bacterium | reverse complement strand
ATTTTTTAATCATCTTATATTGCCAGTAGTAATAATATAAGCTCTAAGAAATAAATCACATATTTATCAACTCTCTTATCCACATATTTTGTGGATATATATTTCAATTAATCTCACTTGATTACAGAAACTAAAATGAGTATTATAAGTCCAAATATAGTTGGAGTGCAAATGAATTACGTATATGTAATGAAAGGTCTGTCTAAGACCATTAATGGAAATAAAATTATCAAAGATACATATTTATCTTTTTTACCTGGGGCAAAAATTGGAATCATAGGTCATAACGGAGCGGGTAAATCCACTTTACTTAAGATTATGGCTGGAATAGATAAAGAATATGACGGAGAAGCCTTTGTAGCAGATGGAATAAAAATAGGTTTATTGCAACAAGAGCCGCAGCTGAATAATAGCAAAAATGTATTCGAAAATATTATGGAAAGCCTTGCGGATAAACAAGCGCTCCTAGATGAATTTAATGACATTAGCGCGAAATTCGCCGAAGAAATGAGCGATGATGAAATGAATAATTTGCTCAGCAAGCAAGCAGAACTTCAAGATCAAATTGACGCTGGTGACTTATGGAATCTAGAAAGAGAAGCAGAAATTGCTATGCATGCTTTAAGATGTCCTGCAAAAGATGCTGATGTTACGCAAATCTCAGGAGGCGAGAGAAGAAGAGTTGCATTATGTAGGCTCCTTTTAGAAAAACCAGATATGCTTTTATTAGACGAGCCTACCAACCACTTGGACGCAGAATCCGTTTCCTGGCTTGAAAATTACTTAAAATCGTACAAAGGTACAGTAGTATCAATCACTCACGATAGGTATTTTTTGGATAATGTTACAGAATGGATTCTAGAAATAGATCGAGGAACATGTGTACCATGGCATTCTAATTATTCTGCATGGCTAGACCAGAAGCAGAAGAAAATGGAATTAGAGGAAAAAGAAGAAAGTGATAGAAGGAAGCAGCTAAAAGCAGAGCTCTCATGGATTCAGCAGTCTCCTAAGGCTCGTCAGGCTAAAAGCAAGGCAAGAATAGATGCGTACCAAGAATTACTCAATAAATCTAGGGACAAAGTAGTAACAACCGCGCAAATTGTTATACCTAACGGCCCTAAATTAGGAGATTTAGTGATTGACGTACAAAATGTTAGCAAGCAATTTGGCGATAAGCAATTGCTGAAAGATTTTAGTTTCAAGATGCAGCCAGGGTCTATTGTTGGAATCATTGGTCCTAACGGAGCTGGTAAAACAACTTTATTTAAAATGATTACCGGAAAGGAAACGCCTGATTCCGGCGAAATTAAAATAGGTACATCTGTAAAGCTTGGATATGTAGACCAATCTAGAGATCATTTAAATGATGCAAATACAGTATGGCAAGAAATATCAGATGGTCTTGATGAAATGCATCTAGGAGATAGGATAATTAAAAGTAGAGCATATTGTTCTGCATTTAATTTTAAAGGCGGAGATCAGCAGAAAAAGGTTGGGCAGCTTTCAGGCGGAGAGCGCAATAGAGTTCATATAGCAAAATTATTAAAAGAAGCAGCTAATGTTATTTTACTGGATGAGCCATCAAATGATTTAGATGTAGATACTCTAAGAGCCTTAGAAGATGCTATTTTAGATTATGCGGGCTGTGTTATGGTTATAACTCACGATAGGTGGTTTTTAGATAGAATTGCAACTCATATAATTGCTTATGATGCCGAGGGTAATGCTTCTTGGTACGAAGGCAATTATTCGGATTATCAGGAATATATGCTAAAAAATCATGGAATTGATGTAGAAAATCAAAAATATAAGCATAAAAAATTGGTAGGATAAATATATAATATATCAAAATTATGAGCCTAGGAGAGATTATAGTTATTTTAATAGTCGCCATAATCGCTCTTAAACCGAGCGATTATTCCAATATTGCAATATATATCCGAGATTTATACAAATATTATATAAATTTTAGGCGTTACTTAGAGCGCGAGATTCACAATATCGCAAATGATGCTTCGTTAGAAGAATTGCAGGAGGAGCAGATTAACTTTTACCTACAAAAAATTTTTGAAATGAATCAGAGATATAATGGGGAATATTCTCTGGAGGCTATTAGGAAATATTACTATAAAATTTTACTTGAAGATAACTTAGCTCAGAATAAATCTGATAAATAGCCCCTAGTATAAAACTATTTACTAATATAAATTTATTACAATATCTAACAAACAAGCCTTAGTTTTTAAGAATTATTATATTTAAATAATAATTTAATGATATTCTATTAATAAGTTAATCTATAACACATTTTTAGCACAAAAGATTGCCCAAGCAAATAAAACACCAACAGAGAATAATACGGGAGATACTCCTGTCAATCTTCCAGTAGAAAATACCAAAAAACCCGAGTATAAATCTTCGAGTACAGTTGGTAGGATGATTCGAAATAGCTTAGCGAATCTTAACTGGAGCATGAATAGTAGTTTTACTAATAGCCTGAATAGTATGAACAAGTCAAACAATAATAATAATGCCCGCTAAATAGAGGCAAATGAAGAATATATGAGATTTTCACAACCAAGATCAAAAAATATAGTAATTTTAACACTATAGAAGTTTATTTAAATATAATATTTTAACTACTTAACATTAACATAAATAAATATGGTAATATATTTACATATAATAAAATCGAGCATTCATATGTCTTACGACAAGGAGTTTGGGGAATTATTTAAAAATGGAGATATAGATGCAGTTGCAAAAATACTGCAAGAGAACTTTAGCAAAGATATTAATACAGCTGACGAAAAAGGAGAAACTTTGCTTGAATGCGCAGCAAGATACGCGCTAAATCCAGAAATCTTAAACATAGTATTAAAAGCAGGAGCTAACGTTAATGCTGTAGATAAATTTGGATATACTGCCTTGATGAATGCAAGAAGCCCGGGAGCTGTCAGTATATTATTAGACTTAGGGGCTCAAATAGATGTTCAAAATAATATAAGTAGAACGGCTCTGATGCAAGCGTGGACGCCTGAGATTCTAAATTTATTATTAGATAGAGGCGCAAATATAGATGCACAAGATGAATCTGGCAGAACTGCGCTTATGCTTGCCTGGGAGGAAGATATTATACTTGCCTTAATTAATAGGGGGGCAAATGTAAATGCGAAAGATCACTACGGAAGAACTGCTCTTATGGATGCAATAAATGATAGAGTTGCTATTGCATTGATAAATAAGGGCGCAATTGTCAATACACAAGACAAAGAAGGAAGAACTGCTCTTATGAGCGCAAAGAATGCTGATATTGCGCATATACTGATAGATAATGGCGCAGATATTGATGCTAGAGATGAACTAGGAAGAACTCCTATCATGTGGGCAAGATGCCCGGAAGTTCTGCTTCTTTTGTTGTATAAAGGTGCAAATCCAAATGCTTTAGATTACGCCGGCAAAACTGCCATTCTTCTTGCAATAAGCGAGGAAATAATACGTATATTAATAGAACATCATGCCGATTTGAATATTACATTTGAGGGTATTTCTCTTGCTGCTCATTTATTACTTAGGTGTAGTAAAGACGAGCTAGAGTCTTTGAGTAATGGAAATATACCAACTAGCTACGAAGATAATATTTCGCAAAATATGGCTATCGCCTCTTATATTGCAGAAAATTATTGCGATCTTCTGGAAATATCCGATCAATTAGATAATTTTGAGCTAGGTAATTTAGTAACACGCTCCCTAGAGCAAATGAATATCGATATAGACAAAAGACGATATATTTTTAAGTGGCGCAACTAAACTATTATACGTAATTTGCATCAGGTTAATATCACTCTTTTCGACTTTTAAGAAACACAAAAAATTTTTCTTTATCCTAATATCAATCATTTTTTGATAATACTGGAATAATTTGCTTAACTAGATATTGTAACCTAACAGTACGTTAATATATGGAACAAGTTATCCAAGCTTCTAATGCCCAGAATCCCGTGCTTGATTCGCAAAAAAGGAGCTCATCTTGGTACAAAGATAGGTATGAAACTATCAAAATGCAACGTAATATCTTTGGATTGCTTAGCATAGTATTTGCAGCAGGAATTGCTATAGCAGTTTTTACAGTAGGCCAAATATCTTCCTCTAAATCTTTTTCCCCATTTGTTGTGCAAATAGAACAAAATAGCGGATATGCTAAAGTAGTTAACCCAGCTGACTCTAAGCTACTTAGCGCCGATGACTCTATAGGTAAATATTTTTTAACCAAATATGTGAATGCAAGAGAATCTTATAATACGGTTGATTTTGATTTGAATCGCAAGATTGTAAGACTTTTCTCTAATTCTCAAGTTTATAACGAATATTCAGGATATATAAGAAATCCACTTAATGACCCAACCAAATTATATAAAGATAAAAATTCAACATATGTAAAAATTAAATCTATTACAAGGCTTGGGGATAAATTCTTTGTAAGGTTTGATGTATGCGAGACAGCTAATACAGTTAATATTAAAAGCAAAATAGCTACAGTAACATTTGAATACATAGCAATGCAACTGACTGACGATGAAAGGGGTATTAATCCTGTTGGTTTTCAAATAAGCGGATATGGGGTTTCTGATGATAAAAGCTAAAAATATGATTTTTATAATAATCAATGTATTAATGATTTTAAATCCTACAAGAGTTGTAGCATTTTATGAAGATTTGCCAGTGACAAGGGATTCGAGAATCAAAACATATATATATAATAAAAGCGAAGTCTTCATGCTGATATTACATTTTGGATATCAGTCTCATATAGAATTTGCAGAAGGGGAAGTTCCTCAAACTATTTCGGTAGGAGATAGTTTTGCATGGAAAATCACTCCTTTAGAAAATAGGCTTTTTATAAGACCCCTAGAGAAAAACATTAAAACAAATATGACGATAATCACAAATAAAAGGACTTATCAATTCGATTTGGTAGCTAAAGAGTTAGAAGAAGGTATGGAAGAGGATTTAGTGTATCAGATCAGATTTTTCTATCCAAAAAAAATAGGTTTAGCAAATGTCCAAAGATATTAGTCAGCCGCCAGACGATAACGCTTCTAGGTCTCCAAAAGTTATAGTTGAATTATCAAAAATAGCATCAAATCCAAAGAATAGTAAGATTTTAATTTTTATCTTTCTAGTAGCTTCGTGCTTTTTAGGCTACAAAATGCTTAATCAAGAAAAAAAGGTAGACCCTTTCGCGCAAAAACAAACGATAGTTCAAGAGCCTAAGAAAGTTTTTACCCCTGTTCATGATGAATCTTATACACAAGATATCGCCCCTCCAGAACTTGCTATGAAAAGTCTAAATAATATTAGCAAATCAATAGATGATCAGAAAAATGATATTATTTTACCAACCCTGCCTAATGACCAGAATAATACTAAGTCCGCTGATACTTCTAAAGTACAGGATGCGAGCGCAAAAACTACTAATATTTCTGCAAATTTAAATGATATGCCGCCTCCAATACCAGTATCAACAGCTACGCAAGAGACTTTAGCATTACCGTCAGCAGGAATAGGGGTTAACGCGCAATTACCAAATAGTACAACTTCAGATGACTCTAAGGATAAGAAAAAAAGAATTCAGTCATCTATGATGTTAATTGGCGGGTCTAGCAGTACTTCGGCTAGCTCTTCAGCTTCATCGACTTCTACGACAACAACAACAGATTATGCGACGAGACAATTTACCGATAGAACACTTGGCAGAGGTAAATTAATAGATGCTGTGATTGAAAATAGCATTAATACAAATGTTTTAGGGGATGTACGAGCTGTAATTACCAGAGATGTTTATGCTGAAACAGGTAAAAATATTTTAATTCCTAAGGGCTCCAGAGTCCATGGTACTTCTAGCTCAACTACAGTAGGCGCATATGCACGAGTAAATATCACATGGGACAGAGTAGATTTACCAACCGGATATACTATTACTATTGCAAGCAAAGGGGTGGATGATCTCGGAAGACTTGGGACAGAAGGAAGGCTTGATTCTAAAGTCAAAGAGCAACTTGGCTCAGTTGTATTATCTAGTGCCATCAGCATTACCTTGGCGGGTTTTTTGGATAAATTAAGCCAGTCCTCATCAACTCTTGTGTATGAAGGTCCAACTGTTATATATGCAGTAAATACAGTTTACAACGACGCATCTATTACAACTGATGCAGCTAAAATTACGAAGATGTGCTCTGCAGCTCTTGCTGCTATTACTAATACAGGAGATACTCTTTACTCTCAAATTTCTGCTGCTTGTGCAGCCCCTAGCACTGTCGCAAGTACTGTATATAATCAGTTAATAGGCTATGCAAGTGCAGCAAGCACGACTGCTACTTCTTCAACATCTGCATCGTCTTCGACCCAAACAACTACTGCTATAACAAATGCAATGACTAGTTTAAGTGATAGTTTGCAAACTATTCTACAGCAAAATTCGCAAACACCTACAGTAACTTTAGACCAAGGCTCTAAAATCAAGATTTATGTTAATAAAGATTATGTGTTTCCGATAAAAGCAATTCATGGAGCGAAATTAATAGAATGAGTAATTTTGCAGCATTAGATACATATTTACAGCCTTTTAGCCAACTTTTTAGTGAAGATGGTGTTAATGAAATTATGGTCAATAAATCAGGTGAAGTTTGGATAGAGAAAAAAGGAGACCAAAGGAGGGAGGAATTACCTACCATAGATTTTGAGCATTTAATGGGGCTTGGAAGATTAGTTGCTCAGTCAACAAGCCAGATGGTATCGGAAGAGAAGCCCCTTTTATCTGCCACCCTACCTAATGGATATCGTATACAGATAGTATTCCCTCCTGCTTGCGAAAACGGATCTGTTGTGATGTCCATAAGGAAAAGTAATCCAATGGTTCTTACGCTAGAAGATTACGAAAAAATGGGCGCTTTTACTCATACCGCAGTAGAAGAGGAAGAAAACCCCGACGACATAATTCTGAGAGAATATATTAAAAATAAGCAAATTAAAAACTTTTTAGATCACGCAATTAAGTGCAAGAAAAATATAATAATTAGCGGAGGTACTTCCACCGGTAAAACTACTTTTACAAATGCTGCATTACTTTCTATTCCAAGTAGCGAAAGGTTAATTACTGTAGAAGATGCTCGTGAAGTTCAGCTTACAAATCATCCTAATAGAGTCCATTTACTTGCTTCTAAGGGGGGCCAAGGAAGAGCCAAAGTAACAACGCAAGATCTCATAGAAGCATGTCTTAGACTTCGTCCTGATAGAATAATAGTAGGAGAATTACGCGGTAGTGAAGCTTTCAGCTTTTTAAGAGCAATAAATACAGGGCATCCAGGCTCTATTTCAACTTTACACGCAGATACGCCGGCAATGGCCTTAGAGCAACTAAAGCTTATGGTTATGCAGGCCGGGCTTGGGATGCCGCCAGCTGAGATAAAAAAATATATTTTAGCGGTTATAGATGTGATTGTGCAGCTAAAAAGAGGCGCAGGCGGGGTAAGGTATATATCTTCGGTATATTTTAAAGGCTCTCAAAACAACCAAAATATAGAGAGTGAGTAATTATGCAGGAATATCAGAGATTAATTTCCCAGGCTATTATACATATTACGGCCATATTTTCTACCTTTTGGATTGCAGGCGCACTAATAGCATGTCTTACAGACGAAAGAGGAGCATTAGGGCCAGATTTAAGCGGAATATTAATATTTTATAAATGGCATTTGTGGATTTATACCACTTATCAAACTATAGATTTTTTTACATATATTAAAGGTTACGGATATTTAAAGCTAGAAATTCTAGGCATTTCTTTGAGCTCTTTTGTAGGATATGGAACCTTAATGTACTACTACTGGGATAGAATCTCCGAGGTTAACTTTTTTACCCCGGGGGAAAAATTACACGGGGACGCCCACTGGGCAACTGAATATGATGTAAGGCGCTCTGGCCTTAGGTCTAAGTCCGGAGTACTTCTTGGAGTAGACAAAAGAGGATATTACGTAAACGAAGGTTTTCAGCATATACTTCTATTTGCCCCAACAGGCGCTGGTAAAGGTGTTGGTTTTGTAATACCTAATTTGTTATTTTGGGAACATTCAATCGTAGTTCATGATATTAAGCTCGAAAACTACGATCTGACATCAGGATGGAGAGCTTCGCAGGGGCAAGAAGTATTTGTATGGGAACCAGCAAATCCAGACGGTATATCTCATTGCTATAATCCTCTTGACTGGGTAAGTAATAAGCCTGGCCAAATGGTTGATGATGTGCAAAAAATTGCAAACCTTATTTTGCCTAAACAAGATTTCTGGGAGAATGAAGCAAGAAGCTTATTTTTAGGACTTATATTATATTTGATTGCAGACCCAAATAAAACTACCTCATTTGGAGAAGCTGTAAGAACTATGAGAAATGATGATTATGTATATAATTTTGCAGTAGTTATGGATACTATGGGCAAAGATATGCATCCAGTAGGCTATATGAATCTATCTGCTTTTTTACAAAAGCCAGATAAAGAAAGAGGCTCTGTGGCTTCCACTTTGAACTCTGCGGTAGAATTATGGGCAAACCCATTAATAGATGCAACAACAGCAAGATCGGACTTTAACATTCTTGACTTTAAAAAGAAAAAAACAACAGTTTATGTAGGGCTAACTCCAGATAATATTCAAAGATTGCAGAAATTAATGCAAATATTTTATCAGCAAGCTACGGAATTTTTATGCAGAAAAATGCCTGATTTAAAAAATGAACCTTATGGTGTAATGTTCTTGATGGATGAGTTTCCAACTCTGGGAAAGATGGATCAGTTTAAAGCGGGTATAGCATATTTTAGGGGTTACAGGGTAAGGTTATTTTTAATCGTTCAAGATACTCAGCAGTTAAAAGGTACATACGAAGATGCTGGTATGAACTCATTTTTATCAAACTCAACTTTCAGAATAACTTATGCAGCTAACAACTATGAGACTGCGCAGCTAATTTCACAATTATGCGGCAACAAAACGGTGGAGCAATCATCCGTTAGTAAGAAGATGCTTGATATGCCAACAGAGCAGTCTGTAAGCTTATCTAGCGCATCAAGAGCGCTATTGCTTCCTCAAGAAGTAATGTTACTACCTCGTGATGAGCAAATAGTTTTAATTGAATCCTTTCCTCCAATAAAATCTAAAAAGATTTTCTACTACAAAGATAAATTCTTTACAGCAAGACTAATAAAGCCAGTTTTTGTACCAACTCAGGCGCCTTATGATCCTAGAGTCGTAAAAGATGAATTGCCAGATGACGCAGAAGCCGAAGCATCAGTCAATGAAGAATTAGAGGCTCAAACCGCGTAAGAGCATTATCAGGAG
>JANRMA010000039.1:0-15215 GCA_033762035.1 Rickettsiaceae bacterium | reverse complement strand
TTCAAGCCTCTTTTCAAGGCCAGAAGAACTAGATTTTGAAGATCTAATTAATCCTAGCGCGCCTACAAGAGATCCTTTAGATGATGCGCATTACTGCATTAAATGCCATCAAACTTCAAAAGATTATTGCTCTAAGGGCTTTGTTGAAAAGTCAGATCCGAATCATTACAAGACTAATAAACTAGGAAATATTCTTAAAGGCTGCCCCCTTGATATCAAAATTTCAGAAATGATAGAATTATATTCTAGGGGTCTTAGCGTGGCAGCTCTTATTGTTGCTATGGAAGCCAATCCATTGCTCGCACTAACAGGAGCAAGAATTTGTAACGATTGTTCTAAATCTTGTATTTATCAAAAGCAAAGGCCTGTTGACGTACCATTAATAGAAACTTCCTTGCTAGAAGATGTGATGAGCTTAGATTATGGTTTTGAGATTTATTATATTCTAACAAATTGGAATCCTTTGTCGAGTAGCAAAAAAAATATAGATAATAAGAATAAACCCAATATATTGGTTGTAGGTAGTGGGCCTGCTGGTATTTCACTAGCGCATTATTTACTGCAGAATAATTGCAGAGTAGATATTATCGAAGGGCAAAAAATAGAAGCCTTGGGCTCAGAATTTATCTCTAGTAAAATCAAAGATTTTTCTTGCGTAGAAAATTATTACGAATTAATTAAGCCAAATGGTTTTGGGGGTATATGTGAATATGGAATTACCGACAGATGGAAGAAGTCTAAGTTACTTGCAGTAAGAATTTGCCTTGAAAGAAATATAAATTTTAGAGTTTTTGGGGGCGTGAAATTTGGATCTACAATTACATTAGAGGATGCGAAGAATTTTGGATATCATCATGTAGCACTAGCACTTGGAGCAGGAGCTCCTTATTTGCCTAAATTAGGAAATATAGCATCTACAACGGGAGTTTATACCGCTAGTGATTTCTTGATGTTTTCTTCTCTAATAGATATCGAGTCTAATCCTAATGCTCATTTTTATATAAATCTGCCATTATATATAATAGGAGGGGGGTTAACTTCAATAGATGCTGGCACGCAAGCAGTGAAATATTTTATTAAATTATCAAAGAAGCTTGCGCTGAAAAGTAATGCTAATATTACGACCGTATCTGAATCAGGCTCTGTAAAATTACTTAAAAAAGCTGGTTTATTTTTTTTAGAAGAAGAAGAAAAAGCAAAACAAGAAAATAGGCCTCCTTATTATAAGAATATATTACAAGATCTAGGCGGTGTAAACCTATGCTACAGAGGAGAAATCAAGAATAGCCCTGCATATAGGCTTAACCATGAGGAAATAGTTTTTTGCTTAGAAGAAGGGGTAAATATTATAGAAAACATTGAAATCATAGAGATTTTAAAGGATCAATTAGGGCAAATTTCTTCTTTAAGAGTTAAAAAAGATATAAAAGAAGAAATTGTTCCATGTGGAACATTATTAATTGCGAGTGGGACAAATCATATAGAATATGATGCTAAGAACTATACGACAAAATTTTCTTTAGATAGCCCAGAGCGTGGCACTGAAACACAAAATAAAGACCATTTTATTTCCTTATGGGGAGATATGCTGAAAGAGTATGAAGGTAGTGTTGTTAAAGCCATCCAAAGCGTAAAAGATAATTATCAGAAAATTTTAGAGAATTTAGACTATTCCAAGGCCTATACAAGCCAAGCTCCAAGCATTGGAGCTGAAGCTCATATAGTAGATAAAAAATTTATAAGCACCAATTTATTTGAACTCAAAATAAAAAGCCCGATCTCTGCGGCTAGATACAAAAGCGGTCAATTTTTCAGATTAATGAGCTTTTCTAATAATATGTTAGATAAAATGGAGCCACTTGCTATATCCTGTAGTAGCATTAATGGTGATATATTGGGTTTTCACATAGAAATAGTAGGTAATACTACTAATGCCGCATCCAGACTGCATATTTCAGAAAAAGTAAATCTTATGGGGCCTTTAGGGGGTAATTATAAAATCGAGCCAGAGAAACGCTATTTAATAATAGCAGAAAATATTGCTGGTTTTTCCATGGCAGAATTAGCAAATCAGCTAAAAAAACAAAATTTATACTATGATTTTTATCTTATATATAATGGTGAATATTATAAACATATAAATGAGTTTAGTGCTACCTACAAAATAATATTTGAAGCTGATATAAATAATATTCATTTCAAAGCAATAAAATATGACTATGTCTATGTTAATGGCTCTTGTGAATTTCTAAATAGCGTTTATTGCAGGCTTGCTAATATGGATGCTGAAAAGTATTTTTCAGCAAATACTCAAATGCAATGTATGATGGGTGGCGTTTGCGGAAGGTGTATAATTCAATGCGAAGACGGAATAAAATTTGCCTGTTTAAACCATATACAGCCTTTGGAAAGAGTTACTATTACTTCTATAGCAAGAAGACTGGGTGGACCCGCCTAAAATGCGCACAAGCGCCACCTTATACCATTCAGCTCTTGATATCTAAGCCAATTAAATGACTCTAGAGGCTAGAAACTTATGTAGAGGAAAGACTTATATACCGTTTATTGCCTTGTAATTCTATATGAATATTAAGATATTCATATTTTCTAAGTAAGCGTGTAGCTATATTAGGCCATTCTATAAGCACGTATCCTTGTTCAATATCTTCTTCGAGAGAAAGATTAAATAGCTCATCCTCGCATTCTAATCTATATAAATCGTAGTGAAAAATAGAGACATTATCATTTATATATTGGTTCACTATCGTAAAAGTTGGGCTCAAGACTTTTTGATACCCAATTAGCTGAAACACTATTTCTTTGGCGAGTGTTGTTTTGCCAGCTCCTAAGTCACCCGATAATAGTACTAATTTTGTCTTTTTTATATCATCAATAATATTGGTAACAAATAAGTTTATATCATTTTCTGAATTAATGATAAAATTAGATATTTTTTTTCCCATATAGCTCTTACAGAATTAAAAAAAATGTGGTATAGTACACGCGTAAAAAAAAGTATGATTCTTTAAAATAAAAATCACTTTTTATGTAACATTAAATTATAGGAGAAAAAATGGCAACAGAATTTACATTATCAATTATTAAACCAGATGCCGTGGAAAGAAATATCACTGGCAAAATCAACGCAATCATTGAAGATTCAGGGCTGAAAATAGTTGCGCAAAAAATGATTCTTTTAGATGAAAGTGAGGCGGCTGAATTTTATGAAATTCATAAAGATAGACCTTTTTATGATGCTTTAGTCTCTTACATGTCTTCAGGAGCTATAATTGTTCAAGTATTAGAAGGAGAAGATGCTGTTGCTAAATATAGAAAAATTATGGGTGCTACTGACCCTAAACAAGCAGCAAATGGTACAATCAGAAAGGAATATGGTATAGACATAGAGTCTAATGCGGTTCATGGGTCCGACTCAATAGAAAATGCAGAAAATGAGATAGGATTTTTCTTTGATGAGGAAGAATTAGTAAGAGTAGAATTTGAAGATGAAGATGAATTGGAAATTGATGAGGAGGATAATAAGTAATAATGTCTCTTGCGGAACTAGGGTCTTTATCTAAAGATTATCAGGTAATAGTTATAGGAGCTGGACATGCCGGCTGTGAGGCTGCTGCTAGCTCTGCAAGAATGGGGGTAAAAACCTTACTTATCACCAAAAAGTTAGAAAATATTGGCGAAATGTCGTGTAATCCCGCTATTGGGGGAGTTGCTAAAGGCGTGATTGTAAAAGAGATTGATGCGCTTGATGGCTTGATGGGAAAAGTAATAGATAATTCAGGCATACATTTTAAGGTTCTTAATCAAAGTAAAGGGCCGGCGGTTTGGGGGCCAAGAGCCCAGGCTGATCGCAGGCTTTACAAAGCAAATATGCTGAAAGAAATTTTGAATTATAAAAATTTAGATGTCCTAATTGCTTCTGTCCAAAATATTATTACAGAAAATAATATTGTTTCTGGGGTTATTTTAGAGAATAACACCGAGATTAAGGCAAGCTCTGTGATACTTACAACAGGCACATTTCTTTCTGGGGTTATTCATATAGGGAAAAATAATTCCCCTGGCGGAAGAATAGGAGATGAGGCCTCATACGGTTTATCAAATTTTTTGCATAAAGTAGGATTTAAAATGGGAAGACTCAAAACTGGAACTCCCCCAAGAATAGACGGAAGAACTATAAATTACGACAAAGTTGAAATCCAGGCGGGAGATTTTATTCCCGTACCTTTTTCTGAGTTAACTCAGCAAATAACAACCGAGCAGATTAACTGCTATATCACCCGTACTTCAGATAAAACCCATAGTATTATTAACGCAAACAAACATCTCTCTGCTATGTATTCTGGTAATATCAAAGGAGTGGGGCCGCGTTATTGTCCTTCGATTGAAGATAAAGTGACTAGATTTGCAGATAAAGAATCGCATCAGATATTTTTAGAACCAGAAGGTCTAGATGATGATACAATTTATCCCAATGGGATTTCTACATCCTTGCCGGAAGATGTGCAGTTAATGATAATTTCTACAATATCAGGGCTAGAAAATGCAAAAATGCTTCGTCCAGGCTATGCAATAGAATATGACTATGTAGATCCTAGAGAATTAAAACATAGTTTAGAAACCAAAAAAATAGAAGGTCTTTTTTTAGCCGGTCAAATTAATGGCACAACGGGATACGAAGAAGCAGCGGGGCAAGGCTTACTTGCTGGTATTAATGCTGCCTTAAAAATTACAAAACAGGATTCTTTAATATTAGATAGGTCTACAAGCTATATTGGAGTTATGATAGATGATATTGTTCTACGTGGAACAACTGAGCCATATAGAGTTTTTACATCTAGATCAGAATATAGATTAAGCATTAGAGCTGATAATGCAGATATAAGGCTAACACCCATAGGAATTAAAGTTGGAGTAATTTCTAATTATAGAAAAGAATTATTCTACGGCAAATTAGATAAAATAAAAAATATGGCAAAAGCTCTCGGTCAATTGCATATTACTACCTCGAAGCTTAAAAATCTTGGATATAATATTTCCCAAGATGGTACCAACAAAAGCGCGCAAGAACTACTAGGGCATCCATTATTTGGTGGGTGCAATGTATTAAAAATATTTCCAGAACTGACTAATTCCGATCCAAAAATATTGGCATATTTGGAGGTAGAATCTAAATATGCTTCCTATATTAATAGGCAGATGCAAGATATAGAAATATTTAGACAAGAAGAATCTATGCTTATACCAAATGATATTAACTATGAAAATATTAGTAGCCTTTCTAATGAAGTAAAAGAAAAACTGAAAAAATACCAGCCCGCCAACATAAGAATAGCAAGTAATATTGAAGGAATTACTCCTGCGGCTATTACGGCTCTGATAATTTACTTAAGGGGCAACAAAATCTAAATATTTCTTTGTTGATGCCAAGGTAAATTCACTAACTCATAATTGAAATCTTAATGATAGAACTATCAGAAATATATAAGTCAAAGCTAGAAGATTACAGTAATCTACTAAAAAAATGGAACCAAAAAATAAATCTTATTTCCAAAAATACAGAATCTGAAATTTGGGAAAGGCATATTCTAGATTCTCTGCAATTATTAGATTACTTAGATACAAATACACCAATCATAGATTTAGGTACAGGCGCAGGCCTGCCAGGGATAATTCTTTCTATTTGCGGCATAAAAATTGCATATTTAGTTGAATCTGACGCGAGGAAATGTGCTTTTCTTAAAGTAGCTTCTAGGATTTCGGATCACAATATTATTATCTTAAACAAAAGAATAGGAACTATTACTAAATCTGATATAAACTTATCTGCTAAAATTGTAAGTAGGGCCCTTGCCTCTCTTGCTAAATTGTTAGAAATGTACGATACTATAGGCTGTACACAAGGTATGTTGCTATTAAAAGGCAAAAATTACGATTTAGAACTAGAAGAAGCTTCCGTATTGTGGAATTTTGAGTATAATATTTATAGAAGTAAAACGTCAGACCAATCGATTGTATTAGAAATAAAAAATGTCAGCAAGAAATACTAAAATAATATGTATAGCAAATCAAAAAGGCGGAGTGGCTAAAACAACTACTGCCATAAATCTTGCTTCTGCGCTTGCTTTAGCGGGGCTGAAAACTCTTTTGATAGATATAGATCCGCAGGGAAATGCAAGTACTGGTCTTGGCGTTTCTCAAGATAATCGCGCGGTTTCCATATATCAAGTTCTACTTGGAGATTCAAATATAGATAATGCGATATTGCCAACTGATATCAAAAATCTACATATTATCCCTTCTAGTATAGATTTATCTGCAGCAGAAGTAGAGCTCTTAACCCTAGACGAAAAAGAAAAGGCTCTGAAACGAGCAATATCACAAAATACAATAGGATATGATTATATACTGATAGATTGCCCCCCTTCATTAGGGCAACTGACTATAAATGCGCTTGCTGCATCTAATGGCATTATTATACCTATGCAATGCGAGTTTTATGCGCTCGAGGGCCTAAGCCACTTGCTAAAAACAATAGATTTTATACAGAAAAATCTGAACAAATCTTTGAAAATTATAGGCGTTCTTCTTACTATGCACGATAAGCGAAACAAACTTACAGACGATGTAGATACAGATGTACGTAGCTATTTGGGTGAAATTGTATTTCAGACAGTTATACCTAGAAATGTAAGAATTTCCGAATCGCCGTCCCATGGAATGCCTGTTCTAACTTACGATCCATTTTCTTCTGGCTCTAAAGCTTATCATGCACTTACACAAGAATTTTTAATGCGCGAAAATATCTTATAATTTATATCCTCTCAAAACTAATATTTGCGCAGCAAATTAACTTTTGCGGAGGAGATATATATTAAAAAAGGCCTTTTGGGTTTAATCAAAAGGCCTTTTTTATTTAAGTTAGAAGAATTTAGCCAGCATTTAGTACTGAGTTAATTGTTCTATCAGCTGCTTGCGCTAGTTGCATAGCAGCAATCAAGGAGCTAACTTTAGATACTTCTAAAGACTGTTTTGTAAAGTTTTCTACTACTTGTACTTTTGTTATAGATTCAATAGTAGCACCTAAGTTAAAAGATGTTGTTTGCATAACAGCTTGCACCATCTCTAATCTTACACTTGAGCTTGCAGATTTAGCTTTTGCAGTATTTACAGTCGCAATAGCTGCCTGAATTGCAGTTGCAGCGGTTCCAGCATTAGCTTGGCTATCAATAAGAAGTGTAGTATTATTTGTAATAACATTAAATCTTAGATCTTGGAAATCTACTGTTAGTGTCTGAGCGCTAGATGTTCCTATTGAGAATGTACTATTACCGCTAGCACCAAGAGCAGTACCTAGAGAAGCTGCAAAACTTGCCCTATTAGTTTCTGTTGTAAAATCTATTATTTCTGCAAAAGTCAGTTTAATAGTATTGCTTGTAGAAGACTCTGTTAATGTAATTGCAGTACCTGCAGCAATAGTAGGGTTTGCTGGTATAGAATAAGTATAAGCATGTATAGTATCTGATGCATCTACTAAATTTACTGTAAGTGTTGTAGATGTACATGTAACAGTATTTACAGAAAGCCCGTCATAACTATCAGCAGTAAAAACAGCTGACATTCCTTCATACTGACTTGATAAAGTGTCTGTATTAACAGTCATGTATCTATTTTGCTTGAAAGTGATTAAAGCAGCATCAACATTTAATGCAGCCATTGTTGTGGTAATTTTTGCAGAAGTGTCTAAGTCTTGAGCGGCTTGCAACTTAATAGAAAAGACTTTTCCTGTAAAATTACTTCCGCTTACATCATCAGAAGTTTTTATACAATAAATACGATCATCCACGTCAGTTTCACCGCCGTTATCATTACACAATATATAACCATTATATTCAGTAGAGCCTATAGTAAAATGGAATTTCACCAGAACATCGGCTGCGTTAGCATTAGCTCCCATTGTAGGTATAGTGGTAAGGCCTGATGCATTAGCATATGTTTGCGCAGTTTGATATACAGTATTTCCAACGCTGACTGAGGCTACTGTAAATGTACCCATAGTACCTAAAAGCTCATAGCCGGTATATGCGGCTGCATGGATAGCTGTGCCAGCTGCTGCTGTATATGCCTGAGTTATTCTTGCGCCAGTAGAAGATGAAGAAAAACTAGAAGTGGTTAATATATCAGATGAAGTAGCTGCTTTTGTAATTGTCAAAACGCTGCCAGATACTGAAAAAGTATATTTTTTCATTTCATCTGAAGTAGAAGCCTGGAATGCTTTTAGCATTTTTAAGGCTGTGCCAGCTGTATCTGCACCTTTTACAATTTGGTTTTGTGATTCATCAGGATCTGAATCTACGAAAGTAAATGTAACGGCACTTCCTCCGGTTCCAAAAGTAATAGTATCTGCTGCGGTAGGCTGGGCAGCTACTGTTAGAGTACCTGTTCTTTGAGTTACGTTATTTGTTATTGTAGTAAGAGCCGCAGACTTAGTTGGTGTCGCATTATAAATCGTATTGCTTGGGGTAAATTGAGTTGCTGAGCTAAATGTACCATTCATCAAAGCAATGCCCGCAAAGCCAGCATTATCTGCTATATCTGTTGCAGTTGATTGCAATTCACTAAAGGTAATTTCAGCCGCGGATCTTACAGTATCTTGTTGAGGGCTTTTCATTGAAAGAGCGATAACATTCATCTGGCCTAAAGTATCTAGATATGTATCGATAAGTTGCTGATGTGTTTTTAACATAGCATCTAGTATATCAGCATTACTTTGCGCAGCATTTACGAAATCATTACTTGTTTTAAGTGATTGCGCAAGTAGAGCTCCTGCAATGTCATCTTTCATTTCAGGGTTTCTTAATCCTGTCGAGAAAGAGTCTGATCTTTTTTGAATTTCATTATTACTAGTATTAATACTATTAATGAGTTTACTATAGGTGGTAGGTATTGTATTAGCCATATATTCTCCATATAATTTATGTATGTCTACCTGACGTAAGTTAATATCCAGTCTCTACAGTAAGGTATAATTTAAACTTTAGCAATAAATTTAAGGATTTTTTTGTATAAAAATTAAGATGTGTGTTTTTTTCAACAATTTTCTTAGAATTTAAATAATAAGATTATGCGCCGCCCCCGCCTACATCTAGAAAATTCTTTACTTAATTTTCAAATTTCATCGATGTTGAATGACTAAAATGTAATGTTTTACCATCAAATACTTTATTGTAAGAATGATGAAGAGCAGTAGCACATTCGGAAAATCCGGTCATAATAAGTTTCAACTTGCCTTTGTAATTACAAATATCGCCTACTGCATAAATACCTTCTATGTTAGTCATTTGTGAAGATTGATCTACTTCTATAGTATTATTTATAATATTTAGTCCCCAATTTTTTAAAGGCCCTAAATCTGAAGTGAGTCCAAAAAATGGGAGCAATATATCTCCGTCTAATATTTTTTCTTCCCCGGTTTCTATGTTAGAGATAGTTACTTTTGTTAAATATCCATCTTCTCCATTTATTTTGCTTAATTGATAAGGAGTTAGTATTTCTACTATAGCTTCTTTTTGTAACTGCTCTATTGCAGCAATCGATGCAGGGCTAGCCCTAAATTTTGCTCTTCTATGAATTAGATATATTTTCTTTGCGCTATCTGCGAGATTTAATGCCCAGTCAATAGCACTATCCCCGCCTCCTGCTATAATAATAGTTTTTGCAGCAAAATCTTGGATTTGATTAACCTTGTAAAAAACAGACTTATTCTCGTAATTTTCAATAAAGTCTAGCGGGGGTCTGTTAGGCCCAAACGCGCCTGCGCCTGAGGCAATAATAATAATTTTAGAAGTAATTAGTAAACCATTATCGCATGTAGAGACAAATAAATCTTGTTCTTTTTCAAAGGAAATAATTCGGGTTTCTAGTAGGTATTGCGGGTTAAAAAAAGCGGCCTGTTCTTGCAGATTTTGCACTAAATCTTTTGCCAAAATTTTAGGATAGGCGGGTATATCATATATTGGTTTTTCCGGATAAAGAGCGCTACACTGGCCTCCTACCTCATTTAAACTATCAGCAATAATAGAGCTCATGCCTAGCATTCCTGCTTTAAATGAGGCAAAAATACCCACAGGACCTGCTCCGATAATTAAAACATCCGATTTTAGCATCTAATTTTCTAAATTACCTTATAAAATAGTACTATATTCAGGAGTTGATTTATCTATCATCGCAGGAATATCATTCAAGGCGCCGGTATTTATACATTTTGGAATAGGCGCGTTAAGGGCTAAAGACAAGACTTCCGAGGCTTTGCTAACTGGTATAATTTCTATTAAATCTTTTATAGAATTTGGTACGTCTTTTAAATCTTTTATATTTTCACTAGGGATTAATATTCTTTTTAGCCCCCCTCTTGCCGCTGCTAGTAATTTTTCTTTCAGGCCTCCTATAGGAAGAACTTTACCTTTAAGAGTTATTTCTCCTGTCATTGCAACGTCTCTTCTTACTGGGATGCCAGATAAAAGAGATGCAAGAGTGGTAAAAATACCAATACCAGCAGAAGGGCCGTCTTTTGGTACAGCTCCTTCTGGTACATGAAGATGAATATCATGATTAGTGAGTTTTTCTATATTTATGTTTAAATTCTCAGCTTCTGAGCGTAAATAACTAAATGCTGCCTGAGTTGATTCCTTCATTATATCGCCAAGCTTGCCAGTGGTTTTTATCTCCCCTTTGCCTGGTACTAGCACTGCTTCTATAGATAAAGTTTCGCCTCCAACTTCAGTATAAGCAAGACCAGTAGTAAGGCCTACTTGATCCTCTAATTCAGCTTCTCCAAACTTATATTTCCGCACTCCTAAATATTCCTCTAGATCCTTGGCTGTAATATGCGCAGATACTACTTTTTTATTTGCAAGAATTTTGCGCAAAGATTTACGTATAATTTTCGATAATTCTCTTTCAAGGCTTCTTACGCCTGATTCTTTTGTATAATATCTAATAATATCTAGAATAGCACTATCATCAATAGAAAATTCTTTTGGCTTTATACTATGATTTAGCAGAATTTTTGGTAGTAAATATTTTTTTGCAATATGCATTTTTTCATCTTCTATATATCCTGATACTCTTATAATTTCTAATCTATCAAGTAAGGGACGGGGCATATCTAGAGTATTAGCTGTTGCTATAAATATAACATTAGATAAATCATACTCAACTTCTAAATAATGATCTGCAAAATTTGCATTTTGTTCTGGATCTAATACTTCTAGCATTGCAGATGCAGGATCTCCTCTGAAATCCGAGCTCATTTTATCTATTTCATCAAGTAGCATCACTGGATTAGATGTTTTAGATTTTTTAATTAAATTAATTATTTTACCAGGCATGGATCCGAGATAAGTTCTTCTATGTCCTCTGATTTCAGATTCATCTTTAACTCCGCCAAGAGAAAATTTTATATATTTTCTACCCATCGCTTCAGCTATAGATTTAACCAAGGAAGTTTTACCAACCCCTGGAGGCCCGACTAGGCATATAATAGCTCCTTTAATTTTTTTAGATCTCTGCAAAACAGCAAGATATTCCAAAATTCTTTCTTTTACTTTTTCCAGGCCGTGATGGTCTCTATCCAGCACCTCTTCTGCTTTAATGATATCTAGTTTAGACTTATCTAATATTCCCCATGGTAGTCCTAACAAAATATCTAGATAATTTCTTATAACGCCAGACTCAGAAGCCATAGGATTCATAGATTTAAGTTTTTTTAGCTCATGCTCTGCTTTTTCTTTTGCTTCTTTAGTCAACGCTAGTTTATTAATTTTAGCTTCAAACTCCCCTATTTCTGAAGACTCAGAGTCTCCCATTTCTTTTTGAATAGCTTTCATTTGCTCGTTAAGATAATAATCTCTCTGAGATTTTTCTATTTGTTTTTTTACTCTCATATTAACCGCAAGTTCAGCTTGAACTGCCGCAATTTCTCTATTTACTAGCTCTTCTAATTTTGCAATCCTTTCGCTCACATTTAATGTTTCTAATAAAGTTTGCTTATCGCTTAGTTTCGAAGTTATATGAGATGCAACAAGATGCGTTATGTAAGATGGATTTTTTTGGTCAGCAAATGCATTTAATATCTCCGGATTCACCTTTTTATTCATGCTAACATATTCCGAAAAACTAGATACTAGATCATTAGATTGTTCTGTTAATTGTTCTACATCTACTATTTCTTCGTCTTGTAGTATTTTACCTTTGGATTCTAAGAAATTGCCATTAAATCTAATATCGGTAAAACTAACCCTATGAGTTACTTCTACTAAAATTTTAAGATGGTTATTTGGTAATTTAATTACCTGGGTTAATTTTCCCATTAATCCTACCTTATATAAGGTTTTAGGATCTGGATCTTCCTCCGAAGTATTCATTTGTGTTACGAGATAGATTGGCCAATTTTCTAATTTGGCTTTTTCTATCGCTTTTACAGATTTGTCTCGTCCCACATAAATAGGCGCAATCATTCCTGGAAAAAGAACTACATCTCTTAAAGCTATAAGAGGAAGTGTTGCATCATGATTCATTGTATACCTTTTGAAGCATTAGTATGGTTCTGTATTTTAGTATAGCACATTTTGTGATTGGACTAATATTTTTTATATAATATAATGCTCATAATTTATCATTTCAAGTGCAATAAGATCAAATAAATATATAAAAATATTTCAAAAACATGACTTTAGTAGAAAAAGCTATCACCCGCCTTGCCCCATTTTTGCACACAACCCCTATTGTATCTAGTATGCAGCTCAATTCTATGCTAGGCCATAATATTATATTTAAAGCAGAAGCCTTGCAAAAAACTGGTTCATTTAAGGTAAGAGGAGCCTTAAATCATCTTTTATATTTAAAGGAAAATAACCAGCTTCCAAGTGCAGTAGTTGCCTATTCAACTGGTAATCATGGAATAGCTACAGCTTATTGCGCTAAAATTCTTGGAATAAAAGCAAGAATTTATCTTCCCTATAATACGGCTGAGATAAAGCAGTATCAAGCTTCAATTCATGGTGCAGAGGTGATAATTACAGAATCTAGAATTGAAGCAGAAGCAAGAACAAGAGAAGATGGTAATAATGGATATTATTATCTTCATCCTTCAGATAGCGATAAAACTATAGAAGGAAATGCAACACTTCTATATGAAGCAGTTAAGCAATATAATGGTAATATTGATGCAGTTTTTGCTTCATGCGGCGGCGGTGGTTTGCTTTCAGGCTGTTATCTTGCAAAGCAGGAGCTTCAATTGAGTGCCAAGATTATTGGAATAGAGCCAGAAGTAGCTAATGATGCATATATATCAAGATCTAGCGGAGAAATTTTTAGATTCAATAACTCACCAGATACAATAGCAGATGGGTTAACGGCACTAGGTATATCAAAAAGAACTTTCGATTATATTAAAAAACTTGATGATTTTATATTAGTGAGAGAAGATAGTATCAAATATTGGACAATATGGCTAATGCATTTGCTAAAAATTTTATGCGAAACTTCTTGTGCGGCAAGTATGGCGGGAGCTTATGAATGGCTTAAAAATCAGTCGCCAAATAAAAATATTTTGGTAATTATATCTGGAGGCAATATAGATCCTGCAGTATTGTCAGAGTTAAACAGAGGAGATTATTTGCTGCACAAGCTAGAAGATTTAGAAAAGGGGTTCAGATGAAAAATAAGGGTTTAGGTAGAGGGCTTGCTGCACTTATAGGCCATAGCGCGCAAGAACAAGTTAATGAAGATAGTTTAGAAGGCGCAGTTTCCATTAATATTAAGGATATTGAGCCCAATCCTTTTCAGCCACGTAAGATTTTTGATGAAGATGCTATAGCAGAACTTGCAACTTCGATTGCTCAGCATGGAATAATTCAGCCGTTAGTAGTAAGAAAATTTGCCAATGATAAATATCAAATTGTAGCAGGCGAGAGAAGATGGAGAGCTGCATTGCTCACAGGGTTAGATTTTGTTCCAGCAATTATAAAGCAAATTGACGACAAAGAACTTGCAGAACAAGCTTTAATTGAAAACATACAAAGGTTAAATTTAAATCCCGTAGAAGAAGCTGATGCTTATTTCGAATTAATAGAGAAATATAAATATAGCCAAGAGCAATTATCTAAATCTTTAGGAAAAAGTAGAAGCCATATCGCAAATATGCTTAGAATTCTTTCAATGCCAGAGAATGTTAAGAAATATGTTTTAGACGGGGCTATAAGCTTTGGCCATGCAAAAGTAATAGCCGGTCATAATGAGGTAGAATTTTTAGCAAGTGAAATTGTCGCAAAAGATTTAAGCGTAAGAAAAACAGAAGAGTTGGTTAAAAACCTAGAAGTTAAAAATTACCATAAGCTAAAGCCCAGCGCAGAAACATCAAATAGTAATACAATAGAAAAGAAAGAGGATGATTTAGTAGCTATTCAATCTTATATAAGTGATTTATTAGGAATGAAAGTAGAAATAAATAATAAAGGCTCTTCTGGCAAGATTACTATTGCATTTAATAGCTACGTTCAGCTGGATGACTTAATAGAACTTCTTTCCAGTAGGGACCCATCAAAAAAAAGTAATTAGTGGATTCTGCGCTATTTCTTTATTATAAAAAACCAAAAATCCATTGGGCATCTTGCGATAAGATATAATATAGACTATTAGGTACCAAACTCAGGGGCTTCTCCGGTTAGAGGCGGTTTATCAAGAGGCGGTTGATCAATAGAGTTAAATATTGGCTCCCCATTATTATTGTGGAACACATATGAGTCCGTATTAAAACGCATTTGTTCCAGTGTCTGGTTAAATATCTTATTTAGGAATTGGACGGGAGTATCTGAAGAGCTGCATAAATTATCACAAATATTGACAAATGTCTTTTTTATCTCCTCGCTCTGGGCAGCAAGTTCAGCAATAGTTTTGCCTCTATGCTCGTGAGTTAAAAGATCCGTCTCAAATGATTTAAGTTTCGCAATCTCTGCCTTCATCTCTGCTTCACGCCTCTGAATCTCTGCCTTCATCTGTACTAGTCAAGATTTGATCTGACGGTCAGTATATTTTGTTACAAATGATAGTCGGATAAGTTATGACTGTCAGATGTGTTATTATAGTACATAGATTCATTGGATTTTTCAATAGCAATATGTTTAGAATCTAAAAAA
>JANRMA010000038.1:0-3251 GCA_033762035.1 Rickettsiaceae bacterium | reverse complement strand
AGATATGCAATAATATTTGCAATATCTTCAGGCTTGCTAAGACCTTGGAATCCCATTTTAGTACCTTTTGCATATTCTGAAGGCTTGTGCAAGAAATGTGCGAGCGAATCGTAATCCCACACTCCCTCAAGGGCCTTTAAGGCAGAAGAATAAGTGTAGCCTTCTGCTGTTGCTTTTGGCCTTTCTACTACATCCCATAAGTGAGGGCCAACTCTATTAGGTCCGCCTTTGTCTCCGCTATGGCATGCGGCACATTTGGTAAATAGATTTTTGCCTAAATCTGCAGATGCTGTTTGCATAAGTGTTTTTATATCAATTTCAAATTTGGCCTCTGGGGCTTGTGCTTCTGTGCTAACATTAGCTTCTACATCCTTTATACTATAACCTCTATGGGGACTCAGGTTAGGCTCGTATAAAATATCCACTATTTTACCTGTAACCATTATAATCAATGCCGCAATTAATATTGATGCTGCAATTTTATTACTTTCTCTGCCATTCATAATTTTACCTTTGACTATAATACTAAGAAGATGGTAGTACTATTTACCATACTTAGTTTATCTTATCACTATATTTATCTTATTATTATGACACAAATTTTAAAAATTGCCACTTGGAACGTGAACTCAATAAGAACTAGAGTAGATCAAGTGTTAGAATGGATACAATCTAATGCGGTAGATATATTATTATTGCAAGAATTAAAATGCACTCAGGAGCAATTTCCTTATGTAGAATTTGAAGATGCGGGTTACAATTGCTACACACATTGCCAGAAAACTTATAATGGAGTAGCTATTCTTTCTAAAATTAGAGCATCAAATATCAGCAAGGATTTTGAGTGTAATCCTTGTCCGGATGAGGCAAGATTTATTGAAATAGAATTACAAACCACTATTGGATATATAAAAGTTAGTTCAGTATATGTCCCAAATGGGGCAGAAGTCGGAAGCAGTAGCTTTGCAAAGAAATTAGCCTTTTTAGATGGGCTTAGAAAATATTACCTAACAAATGCATTAAATCATAAATATATAGTAGGGGGAGATTTTAATGTTGCTCCCGAAGATATAGATGTATTTAGTTCAAGCGAATTAAGCGGAGAATTACTCTTTACAATAGAAGAAAGAGAGAAAATTAGGGCAATAAAATATATTGGCATGCAAGATCCTGCTGAATTACAAAATAAAAATAGAGATTTTACTTGGTGGGACTATAGAGGAGGTGCCTTTTTTAAAAATAGAGGAGCAAGGATAGATTATTTTCTTGCATCGCCATTTTCTATTTGTAATATTAAGGAAATCTACACAGATAGGCAGGCAAGATCTGTAGAAAGAGCCTCGGACCACGCTCCTATCTTATTAATTTTAAATTAAAGGTCTTAAATTATATGAAACAAGCTCAAAAAAATTTTCTTGCTGGTGTTGTGGGTAATATTTTAGATAGATATGATATAGCATTATACGGCTTTATGGCTAGTTTTATTGCTCCCAATTTTTTCCCAGGGGACGATTTATTTGTAGCGACAATCAAAGCTTATGGTTTAATGGCTATTGGCCTAATTACAAAGCCAATTGGTTCTCTATTATTTGGTTATCTTGCTATGACAATAGGGCCTAAAAAAGTGATGATAATCTCTTTAATAGGTATTTCTTTTACTACTTGTATGATGGGCCTTGTACCTTCTCATGCTCAAATAGGGCATATATCTACCTTGCTGTTTGTTTTGGTAAGGGTTTGTCAGAGTATGTTTGCTGTGGGAGAACATGTAGTTGCTCCTTTTTTTATAATAGAAAATTCTACAGATAGAAAATATACAAGATCAAGTGGTTTTTATCATTTTTCTACAATGTTTGGCGTAGTTATGGCCTCAATAGCTTCTGCGATTGTAAGCAAAACGAGCGACCCCCAATTTTACTGGAGATATGCATATTTTTTGGGATCTTTTACAGCGCTTGCTGGCCTATATTTAAGATTAAATGTAATTAATGAAGCCAAAGAATTAAAAATACAAATAAGCTTTAAAGAGGTTAGGACTCTTATTTATGATAATAAATATCCAATTTTGCGCGTAGGATTAGTAGCTAGTTTTTCTTATATTACATATACTATTCCATTTATCTTTATGAATAGTTTCATACCTCAAATTACCAACATAGACATTTCGGAGATGCTACAACTTAATAGTATGTTACTTGTACTAGATACAACTTTAATTCCTATTTTTACTTTGATTTCAGAAAGGTATGATATTAGAAAATTTATGGCAACTATGAGTCTTACTATGGTGGTTTGCGTATTACCTCTTTTTGCCTTTCTTCAGGATGCAAGTTTTATGTATGTAATGTTTGTAAGGCTATTTATTATTCTTGTTGGACTTGCATATCTTGCCCCCATTCATGCTTGGTATTATTCGTTATTTAAAAGTAGTGATAGGTACTTGCTAATTGGCATAGGCGCTGGCATCGGAGATGAAATACTAGGCAAAAATAGCACTGCTATATGTTTATTCTTATGGCATTATTTTCAAACCCCAATCGCACCTGCTTGTTATATATTTACCGTAGCCTCTCTTGCTAGTTTTGCATTAATTGCTATGGAGGATAAAAAAAAACCTAAGTATAATATAGAAGAAGAAACAGAGCTAGAAGTAGAGGGGGAAATAGGAATATTTGCTCATAAATAATATAATTTATTTGCAACCAAGTAGACCTCTTTGGCCGTTGGATTAGACCCTTCTCGAGACTTTGTGCTAAGTGGGCGCCATATATCTATTCTTAAAATAAGTAATAAACAGAGACAGCTCCCGTAATGTAAATATAGTCCTAGGAAATACACATCCTGACGAACCAAGAAGCCCAAAATTAGACTAACATATCTATTAATGTTATGCAATACAAAATTAGTAAAAGATATAATGGGTATTTTTAATATTTGGCGCAAGAAGAAGAAAGCAAAACGGGGCCTATATTGCTGCCAAACTCTTTTGACACATATCCTGATGTAGGTCAAAAATTAAATGAAGACGGCAATAAACGCGGTAATATATTTTTAAGTGATATGGTAAGGGTTCATGCATATTTCACGATGATAACGGCCAAGTGATATTTGACTCAGATACTAATCAATTACATCTCGTTGGGCAGAGCCAATTTGGGCTTGATCAATTACATCTCGTTGGGCAGAGCCAACCTGAGCTTGGTACCTCGTAGTTTAATATCTTTTTGGAAAAGCACGGATTTTATTTCTTC
>JANRMA010000037.1:0-6479 GCA_033762035.1 Rickettsiaceae bacterium | reverse complement strand
TAATTTATAGTTACTTGCTGGCGCTTTGATTTGTTTAAGATAATCGTCTTTGTCAAATGCATTTTCTAGATCTATATTCTCAAATTTTTTCAGATTAGAGTAAGACGCCAGAATATTTAACATTTTATTGCTTTTATTTTTTATTACATCGTAATGTAACTGTGATGTAGCTACTAGTCTTGATGCCATAATCATTTTATATTCTGAATTATTCAAATCTTCTATTGCTAGCTTAAGAGCATAAAACACACTTAAGCCAGCAAGAGTGATAAAGACTATTTTGAAAAAAATAATATTCTTAAGTCTTAATGTCATAAAATGCATATATTTAATATAAATTAGTTAAATTAATTCTAAGTCCTATAAGCTGATCAGCTGTAATATTATTGTTATCAAGTTCTACTCTACTTATATTAAAAGATAATTTAATACCCTCTTTTTTAAGATTAGTTAAAATTTCATTAATAAATGCAAATTGTTGATCAGCTAAATTCCTATCTACCGATACATCTAACTCTATTATATTAGAGCTCAGAAGTTGATCTCTGTTAAGCCAAGAAACTCTTTCTAAGTTTATATTTGACTTAAAACTATCTAGTAGTGTACCTAGTATTTTAAATGGATATTCATTATTTTCTAAATTAGATTCAATATAATATAAATCGGCTAACTGATTTATATTTGTAATTTCCGGATAAGATTTACTCTCTGCTCTAATGTCCTTTGTTATTTCTGTATATTTCTTATACAAGCTTGAGGTAAGATTATCGTGGTAATAGGCCATCATATTAATGTATAGAATCAATAATATAGCAAGTCCCAAACAAGTATAAAGAGGAGGAAAAAGCATGCTATTAATTTTTCTAAAATTTTTGTAGCTAGCAATTTCAGAATTAGAGGCCGGAATAGGCTTATCATCCTTTATAAAATAATTAAGATATGTATGAAAAGGACTAGAATCACCAGTTTCAGCTGGGAAGATATATAGTTCATCATTTTTTTTATTTGCTAAAATTAATCTTTTTAAATTATCATTTACTAAAAAAATAGATAGTTTTGATAAATTTAGATGCGTGATGTAGGATTTAAACTTTAGCCAGCTATCTTGCAGAATTTGATCAATATGTCCGCTTATATATTCATCAGTCTGATCTACGGGATTAATAGCTAAGATAGAATGTAGAATTGAGCCTTCGTGAAAAATCGTAATACTAACTTCTTCCGGATCTACAAGTGATACAAAAGCATAAATGTAATTTTTAATATTAATTTTATTTTCTTGCGCTATTTCACTTGCAATTTGATCTGAAATTACTTTGTTGAAATATACCCCAAAAAACGGTATGCGATTATTATACAAAATCTCAAAACATTGATTCAGCCTTTCTGTTAATGGCATATAAGTAACATTACCACGCCAGATTTCAGAATTATCCTTTCCAATATTAAGCACTTTGTAAGAGTATATTATATCTTTATTAAAGTGAGTAAGACAGTAATTTAAAATAGGATTCATATTACTGAAGGCGCTGAGTGAGGGTAGGGCAATTTTTTCTGCTATTTCCTGGCTTGACTGAACAATAAATTTCGCATTGGCTCTATTTCTTTTTTCTATATATTTTAAGAGAGCTTCGTCATCTTTTAGGGAGGCTGAAGAGCTAGCATATGTATCTACTAATATGTTTCTTTTGTAATAAGCAATCAGAATATTTTTATCTGTAATATAGAAAATAATTTTTCTATATTTAATTTTTCTATAAATTGCATTAATAGAATTTTTGACAAATTCAATCATTTTCTAGTTTTATCTTATTTACTTATATTTTCTTCGTGAGATTGTATCTGAACACCTTATTATGCAATAGGTTCCAGCAATTTCCTGTATGCTTTTGAAAATAGAATGTTTTTTCAGTTTGTCTAAGATTTTTTTGATTTAGATGCGTAAGATTTGCTATGTGTCTTTTTTGCGCTTAATATACTATATAAAAAATTTATACTGTATATCGGGCGCGCAAGATATAGCGAAGGTAGCGATAAGCCGGATCCTGTTCGTCTTTTAAAGACGTGATGATGATTAATCTTGCCTTGATGTTGCCATCAAGATCTAGCGACCTACCCGCATATTTAGAAACAGTAAAAACTTCTTTTATTTCTAAAAATAAAACAATATGCCTATTTGGTCTTGCTTCTGACGGGGTTTACCATGCCTTTTTTGTCGCCAAAAAAGCGGTGCGCTCTTACCGCACCTTTTCACCCTTACTTATTTCTTGTGAAAAAAGCGGTATATTTTCTGTGGCACTTTCCTTAAAGTTTCCTTTACTGGGCGTTACCCAGCGTCATTTTACTGCGAAGTCCAGACTTTCCTCGGTATATTTAAATACCGCCATCACCTTGCTACCTTGCATATGCAGAATATAACATTATATAACAAAAAGTCAAGTTACAAAAAGCTTAATAGGGTTTAGATATTGAGAAATATGAAGTTTACGTTTAAAGTAAAAAGAAGGAAAATATACTTATTGATGAAATATGGTTGCGGGGGCCAGATTTGAACTGACGACCTTCAGGTTATGAGCCTGACGAGCTTCCGGGCTGCTCCACCCCGCGGTAAGACGAAAATGCTTAATATAGAATAATTAATCTATCTAAGATGCAAATTCTACTATTATATTTCCGAAAGTCAATAAATAATTTTGGCTTAAATATTTTTATATTTTTCTGCAACCTCAAGCCATTGCTTTAGCGCGGATTCCCATTCTTCCTTTTTTTGCTCCAAGTGACTAGTTAATTGATAAAATTTTTTAGGCTCATCTAGGAATAACTTAGGGTTTTCTAGTTTTTTTTCGATAGATTCTATTTCTGTTTCTAGGAATTCTATAGTTATCGGGAGTGTGTCTAGTAGTCTTGAGTCTTTATATGTTAATTTTTTGGGCTTATCTACTATTTGAATAATAGTATCTTTTTGAGGATTAGTTTTTGTTTGCCTAGCCTTAGGGCTGGCTGCGTTTTTATATAATAATATATTTTCATATTCAGCAAAACCTCCTATAATTTCTTCAATATTATTTTCTGTAAATATAAGACTTTTAATTACTAGCTTGTCTAAAAAATCCCTATCATGGCTTACAACAATTAATGTACCTTCATAATCAGCTAAAATTTCGAGCAATAAATCTAAAGTATCTGCATCAAGATCGTTTGTTGGCTCATCTAAAATCATAAAATTACCAGGGCTAATTAAAGATTTAGCAAGTAATAATCTATTTTTTTCCCCGCCAGATAAAGTTGAGATTTTAGCATCTTTTATCTTAGGATCGAATAAAAATTTCTTTAAATACCCAGCAATATGCATTTCCTTGTCTTTAAGAAATACTGTATCTGTACCTGTAGGGCACAAAAAACTAGCTATAGATTGATGATTGCACAATTCTAGTCTTTGTTGATCCATGTATGTGACTATAAGATTATGGGCATATTTAATACTACCGCTTGTAGGGGAAATTTCTTTCATCAATAGTTTGAGTAAAGTAGATTTACCAGAGCCATTTGGTCCGATAATACCTATTTTTTCGCCTTTTGTAATTCTAATGCTGAAGTTATTGATTATATTTTTATCTTTATATGCAAAGCATAGATTTTCAACTTCCAAAATAAATCTAGATTTGATTATATCTTTTTCTATATCCATAGAAAGTTTAGCTTTAGAGCTCGCCAAATTGGATTTAAAACTTTGCATTTGCTGCCTAAGAGTTTTTAGAGAAGCAAGCCTCTTTTGATTTCTTTTTCTACGCGCCGTAACGCCTTGTGCGAGCCATAGATTTTCATTATCTAATTTTTTATCTAATTTTCTAAGTTGGTTTTCTTCAAATTCTATAATATTTTCCTGCCACTGTTCAAAATTTTTAAAACCTTCGTTTGATTTTCGTAAATAGCCTCTATCTAGCCACCAAATTTTATTGGTAATATTTGATAAAAATCTTCGGTCATGGCTTATAAGCACTACTGCACCTGGAAAATTTTGAATAAATTCCTCAAGCCATGTAATTGAGTTGATATCAAGATGGTTTGTAGGCTCATCTAATAATAATACATCTGGCGCGTTATATAGGCTAGTTGCAAGCATTATTCTCCTTTTCATCCCGCCAGATAATTGATTAATTATCGCATTAGGATCTAATGAGAGTTTTGCGAGTATAATCTCCAGTTCGTATAAATTTTCATTAGAGCCTATTTGATTTGTAAGATAATCTATAATTTTACTCTCGGAACTCAGCGTAGCTTCTTGCCGAAGATAAGAGATCTTAACGCTAGGATCTTTATAGATTTCACCCTGGTCTAGATGATATTCACCTGTGATAATTTTCAACAGACTAGATTTTCCAGCTCCATTTTTTCCAACAAAACATATCTTATCATTTGGATAGAGGTACAATTCTAATTCATCAAAAATAAATTTATCTGCAAAGCTGAGCGAGCCAGATTTTATATAGAAAATAGGAGTAGTCATACTAGGCAATATACATAAATGTAACAATTAAACAAGATAATATAATAACTATGGCAAAACAGCAATTAGGACCTGCAATAAAAACAAATTTAAAGCTTAATAGCGCCTTATCTCAAAGTCTTAAAGCTTTGCAGTTGCCTAGTATAGATCTTGAAGATTTTATAAAACAACAGATCGTTGAAAATCCTTTTTTAATTAAAGAGAGTAACGAAGAAAAAGATCAGGAAGAAATTTTCAGCAATATTAATATGAATTTTCGTCAGAAAAATGTCCCCTCTAACGAAGATCATGATTTTCTGAGTAATCTACCATATGAAGAAAGTTTAAAAGAATTTTTATATAAGCAGATTGTCATGCATTTTTCCTCTATTAACCATAGAATAATTGCAGAATGTTTAACTGATTACTTAAATGATGATGGATATCTAGAAGATTCTTTAGAAAATATATCCGAAATTCTTAAAATTTCTACTCAGGAATTAGAATTCATGCTTGCACAATTACAAGATTTAGAGCCGCCAGGAATTTTTGCCCGCAATTTAAAAGAATGCCTAATGCTGCAGCTGAGAGAAAAAAATTTACTCAATATTACAATGGATATTTTATTATCAAATTTAGATTTAGTAGCTTCTATGGATATTAAGAAACTTGTAAAAATTACTGGCTCAAGCAAAGAAGAGATTATATCTTTAATTCAAGTTATTAAAACACTTGAGCCTAAACCTGGTAGAAATTTTTCTATGGATAAAGTTTATACAAAGATTCCAGATGTATTTATTTATGTAAATGGAGCAGGGGAAATAATAGTAAAATCTTCTCATGATTCTATCCCAAATTTAAAGGTTGATCAGATATTTTACGATCACATAAAACAAAAATGCATCAAATCCGAAGAAAAAGAATATGCGAATAAAATGATGCAATCTGCTGTTAATCTTGTAAAATCTCTTGAAATGAGAGGTAAAACAATAGCTTTAGTTGCAAGCGCAATAGCTAAGGAGCAAAGTGAGTTTTTTAAGAGGGGAGTATTATATTTAAGGCCATTAACATTATCTAAAATTGCAGAAATTACAGGGTATAACGAAAGTACAATAAGTAGGGCTACTAATAATAAATATGTGGGAACAGTATATGGCGTTCTTGAAATGAAGTATTTTTTTTCCTCAGAAGTAAGAAGTAAATATTCTAAAGAGGGAGTATCTAGCCAAAAAGTAAAGGAGTTGATAAAAAATATAATCGCTCAAGAATCACAAGAATCACCTTTATCTGATGAAGAAATTGTAAAGTCACTACAGCAATTTAATATCTTAATCGCAAGGCGAACAGTTACGAAGTATCGAGAGTCCATTAATATCCCTTCAAAAAAAGACCGTAAAAGATCTTATCATTAGTAACTTATTCCCTACATTAAATGCTAATTACTATGAATGAATTTTAATTTTTTTTCTCGGAGGTATAAATATAATATCTTCGCTAAGATTACTCAAGCTTTTCTCTAATATTCCTATATAAGAGCGTCCATTAAAAAATAAGCTAGTAATGTTCCACCCAGCATTTACTTCATTTTGAAATTTTTCTATTTCCTCTTCGTGGTCAACAAAAGAGATTAATTTTCTTTCCGGTAGTTTATGTTTTAACATTTTATAAGTATAAATTAGTATCAATGAACATATATTGTATCACATTATTAACTAGTAGTAAAGTAAAATTTATCACTATAGAAATTCATTAGAAGAAAACTGAATATATTTTATAATATCAAAAGATAAATTATATACTTATAAATTTAGTCTTAACTTTACTTTATGAGGTTCCTGAATGTTTTATTGTCATCTTAACGGCTATTTTGTCTGCGGTTTCTTCATCGCAGCCCATATCTAATATTAATTTTTTTACGATTAGATATACCCCGGATGGATCCTCATGGTCTATGTTTCTTAGTGCTCTAAGCATTTCTATATTAGATAAACTT
>JANRMA010000036.1:0-3568 GCA_033762035.1 Rickettsiaceae bacterium | reverse complement strand
CTTAGATATATTTTCTGCAATTAATTGCCTAATAGAGTCTGCTTTCTGAATAAGTTTATTAATAGATTCCTGAGCCTCTGTCTTGCCATTAATAGCATCTATATTGCCATGGTCTAGTTTCAGTGCAAGATCATAGGATCTTATAGCTTCTTGGTAGTTTTGCTTTTTGGCAGCTGTATTAGTTTCATTATTTGCTTCTGATACTAAGGCTTGTCCTATCCTGTCATGAGCTAATGCTATATTATCATTAAAAATAGTTTTATCTGCCAGGTCTCTTGTAGTACTCTTGGCTTCTTCGTATTTGCTGAGCGCTGCCTCGTATTTTGACTTTTTGAGAGCCGGAGTAGTTGCAGCATCTCCTTCTGATAGTAGGGCATTTCCTGTCCTGTTATAGGCCGCGGCGTCGGACTCATTTGATCTAATCCTATCGCTTAAGCCCTTAACGGCCCTAAGTTTAGTATTTAAATCTGCTTGAGCATTATTTATTTTATCGAGAAATGCTTTATATTGGTCCTTATGATAATGGGTTTCATACCCTGTTAAAATGCGTTCTTCGTGAGTACTAGCAAAGTCTCCGAGTAAATCTCCGAAAGCACCCTCTTTGACAATTATAGTGCGATAAGTTGGAGTTTGGTACGAAAAATCAGCTATTGTTACTTGTTCTTTAAAGCGATCATATTCAGAAATAGTTTGATTGATTTTGTTTTGAATTTCGCCTGCCTTTGTTAAAATAGTAGAACTACTTATGATCTATTATCAGATAAATTCCTCAAATATCTTATTTCATTTTCGTACATATCATTATTATACTCGTTAACAGTTCTTTTTATTTGATCTTTACTCATAATTTTCTCTCCCCAGGTATTTTGTATAGTGAATTTTTGCAAAGCGCGCCTCCCGCAAACCAAGACAAATATTGCTTTGAATAATTATCTTAGCAGTAGAGTTTTATATATTAAAACTCATATTTAATAAACTTATAAAAAAAATTTCTTGACGTCAATAGCAAAAAATATATTGTTATTTATATCTTTAGAAACAAATTAATTAAACTAGTGATTATTAATAAATGATTGATGATTTAACGGATTTTACTGAAGGCACATTATCTCTTGCGACAAGTCATCCACCTTCTGATAATAGTTATGATACGAATCAGGAAGATCTTCAGTCGAATATTTGGCAGTTGGTAAGTAATTTCTTTAGTCAGCTAAACTCTTCTGCCACTAGCCCAGAATCATCAGATTCAGATCTACAAGGCCTAGATACTTCAAATTCAGAATTATCAGATAAAGAGACTTCATCTTCAAACTCAGGAGTTAAAAGTTTTGATGAGCTTATAGAAGAACTTAGCTCATTAAATAGTGATTTTTCTAGAGATTTAATCAGTAATATTAAGACTGATTACGAACAAATTATAGAAAGATACGATAGTCCTTCCCTTATTCTTTCAAGAGGGCGCAATCCTTGTAATATTCCGATAAAAGACTGGGATATTGCTAATATTAAGCAGTGGTGCAATGTACTAAGAGGCCGTTCTGCAGAAACTATTGGCCAGGAGAGTGATTTAAGCGATCTAGAGAATAATTCAGAAAATACCGATAGATCAGATAGTAGGGACGAATTAAATAGTGATATAATTCAAGAAGATGAAGTTTTGGACGATAAAACTAAGTTAATAGAAATTCTTGCCGTAGTAAAAAGAGCAAGCTCTATTGCAAATAAGCAAGATCCAAGAGAAGTGCAGATGATATCAGTTCTTCTTGCTTTAGCTGATAATGAGAGAGGATCCTTACTTGAAATTGCAACAGGAGAGGGAAAGTCCCTAATAGTTGCAATGCTTGCATCAGTAAAAGCTCTTTTGGGTCATAAAGTAGATGTAATTACAAGCTCACCCGTTCTTGCAGAAAGGGATTTGGAGGAAAAACTTTATTTTTTTAAAATTCTTGGACTTGATGCATATCATAATATCTCATCTGGCATGAATAGTAGAAAAGCCCCCAAAGAATGTTATAAGTGCGACATAGTATATGGAGACTTGAGTAACTTTCAGTACGACTATTTAAGTACTGAGTATAATCAATATAATACAAAAAATGGTAGAGAGTTTGATGTATGTATAGTAGATGAAGTAGATAATATGCTTGTTGATGAAGCTAATAAAAGTGCTTTGATAGGATCAACTACACCAGGCATGGATAAATTAAGAGAAATATATCTTGCAGTATGGGGTGAATACTGCAGGTTAAATGAATCCATTATATATGATGACGAAATATATGGATATAAATTAAGAGTCAAATATAAAGATGGATCCGAAGCATCTTACTTGATAGGAGATAAAAACAGCTTCATCAAATCTCAATTAAGGGAATATATAAAATTAATTGCCCAAACTGGCAAAATATCAGGTTTAGAAGTTCCTAAATTTCTATTAGACTATATAGAATTATCCGCAAGATCTTGGCCGGATTCTATTGTCTCAGCCGCTGCTTTTGGGGTAAATAAGCATTACTGCTCTCGAAACAACCAAGAGTTACAAGTCAAAGTTATAACACCTATAGATTATCAAAATACTGGCTTGCTTAGTACAAGCCTTAATTGGTCTAATGGACTACATCAGTTCCTTCAAATTAAAGAAGGACTACATATTCAACCAGAAAGCTTTCGCTCATGCTTTATATCTAATTTAAGCTATATACTTAAATATGGTAAGAATATTTACGGCTTAAGTGGTACTTTAGGATCTGAAGATTCAAGGCATTTACTTGAGGAAGTTTATAATGTAAATTTATATAATATACCAACTTTTAAGATAAAGAATTTTGATAGATATAACGAAATTATATGTTATGACACCGCCTCTTGGATAAATGCCATCACTGATACTGTAAAAAAAATATCTATAGGATCTGATGAAGTAATTTCTTATATTAGCAAAACCAGCACAAAGATACATTATCATCTCTCTCAAGCAGAAGTAGTTAACTTAGATAACCGAGCTTTTGCATTACAACATAACCCAGGCGGAGGAGACTGCGCTATCTATGCAATTTTGAGTGGTCTATCTGGTAATTCAGATCTAAGAGCAACAAATATATTTAATGAAGATCAAATTCTATCAACAAGAAAAAAGTTAGTTGATATTGTAAGTAATTTCTTTGCGTTGCAAGAAGTTTACGAAAATACGAGTAATATTATTGATGAGACAGTGATATTAGAAACAGCAATAAATATTTATAAAAAGATTTTTAAAGCTTTTGATATATTCAAGAAAGTCTTATTGTCTTTTTATGATAATTTACCAGAAACAAAAGAACAGATTGAACTATGCGCAGATTGGATTGGATTTGAACAATCAAAAATTCTCTTTGAGATTTTAAAGAGGGGAGATCATAATTTTGGACTAGATCTTAAATCTATATTAGTAGATCATGAGTTAATAGCTCATCTCGACTTTGACCCCCTAAAAAGAGTTGTAGGTGCTATAGAGTGTGGCTTTGATGCCATTTTTGTGCATTATTTTTGTCGTGTCTATTCGCGTCTGTTGTTTGTATAGTTTTTTCTG
>JANRMA010000035.1:0-19350 GCA_033762035.1 Rickettsiaceae bacterium | reverse complement strand
ATATGCGAGAGATTCCATAAGACTATGAAGCAGGAGTTTTATGATACTGCTTTTAGGAAGAAGATTTATCATACTCTAGATGAACTACAGCAAGATGTGGATTTGTGGTTAGGGCAATATAATAACGAAAGGTCTCATTCGGGAAAATATTGCTACGGCAAAACTCCGATGCAAACTTTTTTAGATTCTAAACATATTGCTATTGAAAAATCCAATGAATCTATGTACTATAAAAACACATCTGACAGTCATAACTTATCCGACTATCATTTGTAACAAAATATACTGACCGTCAGATCAAATCTTGACTAGTACACCTTACTCTTATGCGTATGATGGCACAGAATCCAAAAGTCAGAATAATCATTCATCTGGTAGGGGGCCTCAAGGCAGTCAAAGACCTAGCTCATTCAGAGAAAGTACGAAAGCTAGCCAAAGTACTACCACACCGCAAGTGTTCTGGAATAACGTAAAAACAGAAATAGATAATAATGATATTATCTCAAGAGATCACAAAACCACAGTATACGACAAATTGCAAGAATACATAAATCATGATTTGTTAAATCCAGGTGGTAAATCTAAGATAAATAATTTCATGTCTGAGGTAGGAAAATTACATGGTACAGCTCGCCAAAAATCCTCACCTAGAGTAGAAATGGCAATGGAGGAATTATATACTAGAGTACTAAATGATTTTAAGGGTCTAAGGAAAACAAATTCACAAGGTCGTTAATAAATACATCAGGGCTCTTTTATAGAAATACAACAAAGGGCCCTAAATCTATTATGTCTTTATAAAAAATAAGTTAAAAAACCTTATTCTTCACAAGTATTTAATAAACTATCTCAAATAGAATTCCTATAATTGCAAATTGCTAAGTCATCTAGATTCTCTAGTTCCCCCTCTCTCTTGAGTCTTAATAAACTTGGAAGGAAGGCTCTCAAAAAGACCGATCATTCTTTTGACCCTCGCTGATGAATAATTATTACCCTTGGCAGAAGCGGGCATTAAAAGCGGGCCAATCTTCGCGCTTACTTCAGATGCCATTCCTGCAAGATGTAGTACAATCTCTTTGACTCCAAAGGCCCCGGGAGATCCTCCGCCATGGCAACTCGATCCATTAATATATTGTTGATGCCCTGCTCTGGCTAAAGCTATTTGCGGCCTATAATTTGGGATGCCTTCTTCTTCGCCGCTATTGCCAAGCAGAACTTCTTCCTCTTTTAGTTCTTGTTTGGTTAAAGCATTAGAAGAGGAAGCCTCAGGATACTTGCTCTGATAATCTTCATAATCTTCAAGAGCTTTAGATCCGGTTGCAAATAAGACAAATCCAGTTCTATCTTTTCCGCTTTTACAGCTTAATAATATTTCTTGAGAAATATTGCTTAAATCAATTGTGTGTTTATTTTCCTCTTGCTCCTCTTTTTGAAGGTTAATATTGTTTATTAATAGGTTAAGATTATTAGAGATTGATAGATTATTTCTACTCATAAATCCTTTGCTAGATTCATATTTAAGACGGATAGCATATTTTACTATTAACTGCTCGTGATAAGATAGTTCTGAAAAGTCTAACCCAGCAACAATGTTATAATCTTTTCCGGATTTTAAATATTCAGCAACTTTCTTTATGTTCTCATCATCAGATCTCTCAAGAGCCTGAGCTAATTCTACTAATATTTTTTCTGCGCCTTTGAGATTCTTGCTTGCAATAAATCTGAAAATATTTATCGGATTCAGACTTATATCTATCCCTTCTTCTTTGCTAAGTCTTTCTGCCTCATCAACTATTTTATGATCTGTTTGGTCTATATTAGCACGCGAATTTAAAACATTTAAAGTTACTTTATTTGTGCCGCCCCATAATTTTACTTGCTGAGCATTCATATCTGCAAGTCTTCTATCTTCAGCTTTATTACCAGTAAAAACTGCAAGAGCGCCTGAGTGTTTAACTGCGCTCAATATTTGAACACTTCCGCCCTTCTTATATACTCCTGTTATTTGCTCACTTGCATTAAGAGTGCCTGGTAAATATTTACACTGGGAGGATAAAATTTTCCCATTCAAAATATCTTTCGCATGAGCTTTCACGATTTCTTGCTTCCATTGTGGCATTTTGCTAAACCATAGTGGTGATAGGCCTTTCTCCGCTTTAATTATTTCATATTCCGCTCTTTGCTCTGAAGTTAAGGTTCTAAGACCTACCTCTGCCTGAATTATAGAAGTGTTCTCATCCTGACCTTTCGATACAGTTACAACATCACCTTGTTCATAAGAAAGAGAAGCTAAATCTTTAGCAAAAGTTAGCTTTTTATGAGCATCTTTCACTTTATTTTGCTCAAGAATTACTATTACATCGCTGGCAATTATATTAGAAACAAAACTTTGTAATTTTGCTTCTTTTTGTTTACTTGAAAGTGATTCATCAGCATTTAATTCATTCAATTTCTCTTGTATGGCATTGTAGTTTTCCTTAAACTTGAGGTTTAATGCTTGTTTTGCCTCATCCTTATTAGGAATACTCGCATCGTTTTCTATAACTTCATTTGCCGCAATAATTGCATGTGCATATTGGATTAGATAAGCCTCAGATCCAATAGTATCTTCGTCTTTCATTCCCCTTGCATCTCTAATTATTGTATAAGGCTCTTTATCGCCGATCTTATATCGCCTTACACCTCTTACTGTATCTCTTTTAATGTCAAGATTCTGAACCAGCTTTCTGTAACCTTCAATAGCACTAATGCCAGACAAATCAATCTTCTCTTCTTTTTGTTCATTTTTAGCGTAGCTACTTACATCTGCCAAAAATGTTGTTATTGTAGATAATGTACTTGCCTTAGATTCTTTAAATTTGTCTGCAACATGATTAACGATCTCTCCTAGTTCTTTCTCGCGGCCTACTTGATGCATCATTTCTTCATATTTACCTCTACTAAAAGGTATAGTATATTTTGTGCCATTAACTTCTACATAACCTATTGCATCTTTTGATTCGCTAGTAAAAGTAACGGGCTTTGGGAAAGTAATATTCTCTAGCAAACCTTTTTTATTGTAATGGATAGTAAAATAAGGAGCATTATCTAAAGGCTTACCTTCAAAATCCGTTAGACGACAAAATAAATTTTCTGGGCCTTTTTTAATTGTCATAGGTATATCTAAAAATCTATGATATTTAATAATACCAAGATCCTCTTGAATCGTTATAGATTCCGTATATTGAGTTTGCTTGATTTCTAAAATTTTCTTATTAGATGCATCTTTTATCGTAGCTTTGCTTGTTTGTACGCCATTACTTGCTTTAGCTAAAAATTTAGGTTTACTGCGCCACTTAACTTCGTGATCAGCGCTATTACTTTGGACCCAAGTATTTTGTTGTTGAATGAGTTCTTCGTGAGATTGTTGCGCACCTTTGGTTTGCTCTAAATATATACGATCCTGCAGCTGATTTATTCTTTGAGTAACATAATCTATTAATGTTCCGCTAATTGGAACTGTGTCTTTTTCTGCTCTAAACCATTTCTGTGATGTTGTTTCTGCATATGTTGGTTTTATTTCTTCGATTACTTGCTCTGCTGTTTTACCTTCTAATATTAACTCATCTACTCTAGCTTGAGCTCTCATAAGATCTGCTGCTTGTTGCATTTCCTTGAATCTCTTTTCGTAGAATTTATCTAAATGGGCAAAGTAATTTTTTATTGGATCCGGATCCACAGGATTGATTTGTATCCCCATTTGCTCCATTTGCTTTGTCATTTTTTTAATTTCTTTAATAAATCTCTTCTGCGCCTTAGGATTGCCTTCTAACTTACCACTATAATTTGTAAGATTAGACTCAGTTTCTTTTAATGCCTTTTTATATTTCTCTGGATTCTTCGATACCTCCGCCAAGGCTTGTGCAAGCTGCTCGGACGGCACAAATCCTTCGTAATCTCTCCATAATTTAGAAACACCAGCATCGCCAAAACCTGGGAGTTTTGTACGATTAAAATAGTCTATAATGCCAATATCTTTAGGGGCTTTACGCATAAATAATAAATCATTAAATCCGTGGCCATAATCTATTCTGGCTACTCTCAATTCCTTAGTTTGATCTGTCTTCTGGTGACTTACTAAGATTAAATTACCAGGATTAAGATCGTGGTCTCCGCTTAATGCCGAAAGAGCAATAGATTGGCATATATCTTTTATTAAAGTATCATGGCTAATGTTAGTATCCTTGACATCAGTTGTATAGCCAGGCCTTAAGGCTACATACCCAAGCTCATTTAGCGCCTTTATATGTGCATCTGATGCATCCTTAGGTAATAAGACTAAACCTACATGAGATTTATCTTTTCTACGTTTTTTTACGCCTAGGTATTTTGGTGATGCTGTATCTAGATCCCCTACTCCATCTCTAATGTATCTTGATGCAATATATATATGGCTATTATTAGTACCCCCTGTAACTAAAGAAACCTCTGGGCTTAATTCTGCTGAATTGAGGTTAATTGATTTAGATAATACATCAGATATGTTAGATGCAATATATTCCCTTACAATACTGGAATCTTTTAAAGCTCGCTTACTAGCTACCTTGATTTCTAGGTCGCTTGATTTTAATTGGTATTTTACATCATTTAAAGTTACCGTGTCACTCCCACTTTTACCATTGGAAGGACCAGATTTGCCTCTCTTAAACTTACTAAGCTCGAATATTGTTGGTTTTGTGGTATCTTCTTCCCTACTCATACACATTACCTAATATAAATATTGCTTTATTTAGTATAACATTTTTAATTAAATAGTTATATAAAAAGAGAATAATAACTTAAAAGCTATTTATAGATATTGTATATTTGACGCAAAATACTAAAGAATGCCTTGAATAAAAATACTGCTTAGTCACCCCCTTTGCAAAAGAGGATCCAGGAAATGACAATATTTATGACGTTACCATATTGCCGCGCGTTTAAATTACTTAAAGATAATAAGCTGCTAAAGCAGATAAGCCCTAAGAATCTGCTTGACCTGCTTAGCAGAGTGAGTGAGGTAAATACCAACGGAACTTGGCATACTTCAGAAATTAATGCTAAAACAAAAAAGCTAATCGCCCTGTTGAATATAGCCGTTACCTAATTATCTAAAGAAGTTTGGGTTAAAAACTCACCTTAATTTTTAGGCTACCTTGATGAGAGGCATACTTAGCCTGCTTTTGCATATTATATGCTGCGGATACTTCTATATTATTTGATATAGCGATAATTCCTGCGCCAAAGTTCATACCAATACTATTGTTCTTTTTGTTAGTATTTAGAGTAAATTTCTCCTCACTATCTGAAACAAGATTAACTGATACACCTTTTGTTTTTGCATTAACTGGCTGTTCTATTCCAAAACTAATAAATGGGGCTATTTCAAAATTCTCAGAAACTTTATGTCTTGATGATAATTTTGCTCCTATGCTTACAGCAAAACCAGAGCTTGATACGCCGCTCACTTGTAGATTCTGATCTTTAGTTCCTCCTTTTTCTTTATATGCTCCTACTTTGTTAGATTCGTAAGAAAGACCAATAGAAGGTGTAAGTCCAATATTATTCTCTGGGGATAATATTATATTATATCCTAGACTTGTTTCAAATCTTTGAGATTCTGTTTTTGCCTTACCTGATATTGTTTCTGCGTCCTCTACTCTTGTAGTTTTAAGATTACCTGACCCAAAAGATAATATATTACTCCATGAGATATGATTAGCTACTTTTGAGCTTGTATATATAGAAAATATATGATTAGCTATTTTAGACTTTAGAGTTGAATCATCTTTAGATTTCAGATAAGCTGATCCCGTAGTTGCTGCAACACCTATTGTAGTATCTTCCATAACTTGTGTATCTGTACCTAAAGAGATCGCAATAAACTTAGACTTAAATCCTTTAGACTCTAGCTCGATTGTTTCATCTCTAGTTTTAAGAGAAGATTTTATCTTGCCGCTTGATGCGCCTCCTACTGCACCTGAAACCCAAACTCCAAAGCGAGTAGAATCATTATCTCCTGCTGCAACTAACACTGGCGCTAGTTTGTCTAGCCTTGCGCCAATAATATTTCCCGCTACGTTAGATAAAGACTGCATAGATGATAGGATATTTGCCTGACTAGATGATATTGATTTAATCTTAGAGACGAACTTTTCTTGTTCAGCAACTTCCCTAGCTTGTGCTTCGGCTTTTTCTTGTGCTTCGGCTCTTGCTGCTCTTGCTGCTTCTTCTGCTCTTGCTGATTCTTCGGCGGCTCTGGCTCTTTCTGCCTCTGCTCTTTCTGCTGCAGCTTCTTTCTTGGCTTGATGCATTCTAAAGACTGATTGTATCTTTGTTGCTGCTGCTTCTGCTCTTGCTGCTCTATCAGCTTCGGCTTTGGCTCTTGCTGCTTCTTCGGCTCTTGCTGCTCTTTCTGCTCTATCAGCTTCGGCTTTGGCTCTTGCTGCTGCTTCTGCTCTTGCTGCTTCTTCTGCTCTTGCTGCTTCTTCTGCTCTTGCTGCTTCTTCGGCGGCTTTGGCTCTGGTTGCTTCGGCTTCTTTCTTGGCTTGATGCATTCTAAAGACTGATTGTATCTTTGTTGCTGCTTCTTCAGCTCTTGCTGCTTCTTTCTTGACTTGATGCATTCTAAAGACTGATTGTATCTTTGTTGCAGCTTCTGCTCTTGCTGCTTCTTCGGCGGCTCTGGCTCTTGCTGCTTCGGCTTCTTTCTTGGCTTGATGCATTCTAAAGACTGATTGTATCTTTGCCGCTGCTTCTGCTCTTGCTGCTTCTTCGGCGGCTCTGGCTCTTGCCGCTTCTTCTGCTCTTGCTGCAGCTTCTGCTCTTGCTGCTGCTTCTGCTCTTGCTGCTGCTTCTGCTCTTGCTGCTTCTTCGGCGGCTCTGGCTCTTGCTGCTTCTTCGGCTCTTGCTGCTTCTTCGGCGGCTCTGGCTCTTGCTGCTTCGGCTTCTATTCTTGCTTGTTCTTGAGCTGCTCTTTCAGCTTCAGCTCTTGCTGATTCGGCTTCTATTCTTGCTTGTTCTTGAGCTGCTCTTTCAGCTTCGGCTTCTTTCTTGACTCGATGCATTCTAAAGACTGATTTTATCTTTGTTGCAGCTTCTGCTCTTGCTGCTTCTTCGGCGGCTCTGGCTCTTGCTGCTTCTTCGGCTCTTGCTGCTTCTTCGGCGGCTCTGGCTCTTTCAGCTTCTACTTGAGCTTCCGCGACTCTGGTTGGTTCTGCATCTATTCCTGCTGCTTCTAACGTCGCTACAACCTCTACTTCTTTCTCGTATTTTTGCTCAAGGCTTGTGCTATGCTCGGTAGATATATCCTGATTATTACGTAAATTATACTCTGTAGCTTTGAAGTGTTCTGTAGATCTTCTTAGAGATATTACAGGAGCATCTAATTTTGCCTCTGCAACTATTGCTTCCGCTCTTGTCGCTCTATCAGCTTCTGCTTGTTCTTGGGCTAATTTTGTCTCGTCTTCTACCGCTACCACATCTTCTATTGCTGATACTGGCGCTGCTTCTACCTCTTCTAAACTTTCTGCTCTTAGAATTGAATCAAATGAATGATTTCTACCATCTCCGTCTATAGAGATATCATCCCTAGAATTATCACGACTATCCAGAGAATTTGTTTTCTCTCTCTTTTTTTCTAATTTCCTCAAACTCGCATTTGCATTTTTTAGTTTTTTTGTATTATCATCTAGACTCTTTTCAAGCTCAAGTATCTGCTTCTTCTTTTTAGCTTCTCCGAGAGATCCGTTTTTTATTTTATCTATGGTCTTGTTTGTCTTCTCGATAGTATTTTCTAAATCCTCAATTTTCTTCTGAGCGAGCATTAAATCTTTTTCACTTGGAGTAGAATTAAGATTAACTTTAGTATTTGCTCTAGATATACCCCCACCCCCAGCACCTTGTGGACGTTTCTTGCTAGAAATTTCTGATATTGCTTTTACTATTGCTACGACACCTGCGTCTTTCTCGTATTTTTCCTCAAGATTTGCGCTATGCTCGCCAGATATATACTGAGTATTCGGTAAATTATACTCTGTAGCTCTGAAGTGTTCTCTAGAACCGCCTAGTTGGATAGTATGTTCAGACCATAAATCATCTTCATCTACTAGTAATGACTCTTGCATCATGATTTCGTTTAAAAAAGAGAAAGTCCTTATAGATGATTGATTCTCTCTGGGAGCCATTCGTGCTTCCAGGACTTCGTGGAGTCTTGTAGGTTCAGCTTCTAGATCATCTTCACTTACTACCAATGCCTCTCTGATCATAAGTTCCTTGATTAAGGAAAAAGATCGTAAAGAATTTGCATGCGTAGACAAACTGGTGCAAGTGACACAAGTCACGAAAGTTATTATATTTCTCATATTTTTTTCCTATATCTATTAAAATATTAAAATCTACATATACTGTTTTTGTTTAGTGGATACTGCAAATTGAAGTAAGAACTAGAATGCACTATTATTACTTGCATCTCCTATAGTATCCATTGGAAAGCCTGAATGGCTATTATCATCCCAGGTGCTAATATTAGTAGAGGTAATGCTACTACTAAATGACAAAGAGTCTTCATCTGGAAAGCTCTGATCCTCAACATTGTAGGCACATTTCTCATAAAGTTCTCGCATTATCGGTTCAGTAGATTTCAGCCGATCGTGTTTTATTATTTCCTTAATAAGCTCTAAAGATTTGCTCATAACATCAGGGTGTTCTAATGGGATCTCTAACTTATCTTTGCTCAGTAACATTTGAAGAAACAATGAGTAATTTTGAACGTATTCTAACAACAGATACTTACGAGTGACCTTATAAGAAAGTGAGAAGCGTAAGATATGGTGTAGGGCATGGTTTAATACATTAAACTCTAAATGCGCAGTCCGATCCCACGAATAAGCAAAATCTGTCATCTTAAAATCTGATATAATTTGGTTTGGCGGTTCATCTGAATATACGTAGTCAGTAAAGCCCCGCCCATTCAAAGACTTTATAACATTAGAAATAAGAGCTTTAAACTCTTCAGCTTCCTTTTTAGAAGGTTTTTTTTGGGAGTATGGAATGGTACTGCCTGAAGAGTTATCGAGTACAATAGATTCGTGTAAGAAGGTTGCATCGTCTTGTTCAATATCAGGTCCAAAGGCCCTGGGTTTCATTTCTACTTCAGGAGCCGGTGTGTTAGTTTCTACAGCAGGAGCCGGTGTATTAGTTTCTTCATAATCAGGATTTAGCATATTATTACCTTTATTGGGGTTAAGAGTAGCTTGGTCTATATTATCCAAATTTATATCCTTTGAGTTAGTATCAGACTTAAAACTTTGAGATATGTAGTCTCTAAGTTTAGCGGCAAGTATTACCGAAACGAAAAAAATAATACCAATAGTATGTTTAGTCTGTTCTGTTTTCATATCACCTCCAGGGATATTTGAAGTTGGATTTATGTTATCTATGTTATGTATAATTTTTGCATCCTCAAAAATATAACATCTTGTAAAATCATATATGTAAGATTCATCGTAAGGTGTTATAGGCTGATAAGACGCAGCTTCTATAATAGAATTTTCTAGTGCCTTAGGGTTAAAGATAAAATTCTTATCATCATAGCATCTTGTAAAATCATATATGTAAGATTCATAGTAAGGTGTTATAGGCTGATAAGACGCAGTTTCTAAACCAGTATTATCTGCAGCAAGGTCTGAATCTTTTTGTTCTGTTTTGCTATCCAGTAAAAGTGGTTTATATTTTAAGGCATCTTGCTTGTAGCAATTCGGAAGATTTATCTCAATATATCCCAAACTATAATAACTTGGCTGAGCTCCAAAAATCTTACCCAAAAAATTAATATTATTCTCTGCAAAGCCTAGGTTTATCTTTACGCTGGTTTTACCATAACCAAGGCTGTAACCACTAGGGCAGCTTTGAATAGTAAAATTACCTAATTCTTCAAAGCCCAAATCTGCACGCTGATTCTCTGCGCCTGATTTTTGGTTTTTATCTAAAAAACCTTTTACCAATTTGTCTATATTTGCTATCATTTTACACGTATTTTAATAATCTCTTTATTCCTAACGTTGAGATATGAATAAACGATGTTATACCAATAAAAAAAATGCACAAGTAAAAAAATAGGGTTTTTTACGATATTTGCGAAAAATATCATTTTACCTTATAACAAAGCCGGAAAATATTGACTTTAAGGATGTTTATTACTATATAAATTGATATAAAAAATTCTGGCCAAGCAAATTCCTCGCAATTTTTATGACGAAAAATTTGAAGATATTACACAGAAACTAAATACACCTAGCCAAAATTGCAGCGCAGGCTGTTTCAGACCTTAGAATAAAAGGTCCCAAAGATATAGATAATAGGTTTTTAAGTGATGTTAAATATTGCAATTCATCCTGAGTAAAACCTCCTTCGGGCCCTACAATAACAGCCCTTGATCTATAAAGATTATGTTTGGATAAATCAGGGGCGCAAGAAGAATTTTCCATTTCATTTGCAAGGTAAATTATATCGTAAATATCAAAATCAATTTCACTCAAATGCTTTGGAGCAAGAAGTGCCGGCGTTTCAATTCTCTCAGATTGCCTTACTGACTCTTTTATAATTTTTGCAAGTCTTACGTAATTTAATTCTTTTTTTTGAGTCCGTTCTGTTACAATAGGTAATATCGCAGTAACTCCAAGCTGAGTGGCCATATCACATATTATCTCAAATTTTTCAGTTTTGACTATAGAAGCCATTAGCACTATTTCTGGGCTCCACTCCCGGCTCTGGAAATTGTTTTTTTCAAATTTTTCTTCTACCCTAATAAATAAATTCTTCCCCTCTTCTAACAAAGCGCTAAAATATTCTCCGTCATCTTCGTTAAATACTCGTATTTTTTCGCCCTCCCTTATCCTTAAAACTTTTTTGATATAATGTATATTTTCTGAGTCTAAAGCAACAATGCTATTTGATATTAATTTACTTTTTATATATAATCTAGGGAGTTTGGAATATTTCATGCTTATGGCCTTTAAAAAAATTATTATTACTTCGATAGGTAAAATACCAGCTGAATATAAAGCTTTGCTGCTACATTATACTAATCTTATCAAAACTAAAATTAATTTTCGCAATCTTAATGGGCTAACTCATTTACCAATCAAAGAACAAATTATAAAAGAAAGTAGGTTGCTGCAAAATACCATAGGAGATTCTGAATTCATAATTATTCTAGACGAAAAAGGAATTAATATAACAAGCTATGAATTTGCCAAAACATTAAATCTGATAGAACCTTTTAAAGCAATTAATTTTATTATAGGAGGATCTTACGGTCTCTCTGAATCGTTTAAGAATATGGCGCATATGAAGCTTTCTTTATCACCCATGACTCTACCGCATAAACTTGTAAAAATAATAGTTTTAGAGCAAATATATAGGGCAGAAGATATAATTAAAGGCGGCAAATATCATAAATAACCCGCAAGTGATAAGAACTCAAAACCTTCATTGAGATCATTTCAAAATTAATATTGCTATAGGAATCCAAGCGCACCAGCAAAGCCCGAAGGAATCTGACTTCAGCGAATTAAGGGAAGTATGAACTCAGTCATAAAGGGCAAATAAAATTTATATTTTAATTTAGATCCATGTATTCTTTAATTTTTAGCGCTATATTTGCAGAAATACCATCTACTTTTTGCAAATCTTGAGTACTTGCATTTTTTATAGCATCAAAGGATCCGAAATAATTTAATAAAGCCTTTTTGCGTGCTGGACCTATAGCTGGAATATCATCTATTTTTGATTGATATATAGCCTTTGTTCTTTTTCTTCTATGCGAAGTAATGGCAAAATTATGCACCTCGTCTCTTAGAATCTGTAAATATTTCATTTCTTTAGCATTATTATCTAAAGTAAAAGATGTTTTATTTTTCATATGAAAATTCTCATTCCCACTATTTCTTTTTTCTCCTTTAGACATACAAACCAAGGGAATATCAACATTTTCTTCAGAAAATACTTGTAATGCAGCATTAAGATGCCCTTTCCCGCCATCTAAAATTATTAGAGATGGGATTTTGTCTGGATATTCCTGAAATTTTTTGATCCTTCTTCTAAGCACCTCCCTCATCATAGCATAATCATCCCCGCCGCTAACATTACAAACTGTACTAATTGTATATTTCCTGTATTCATTTTTTATAAAACCCTCTGGGCCAGCAACAATCATAGCTCCAACTGCAAATTTTCCCATAATATGGCTATTATCATATACTTCTATTCTGGTAATATTATTCTCAATGCCGAAAAGTAAAGCGATAGATTCCAAAATATCAGTATTTTTTACTCGATTATTTGCTTCTTTTTGCGCAGATTCCCTGCAATTTAATAATGCATGATCTAGCAACTTTTTCAAATTACCATATTTAGGATTATGAATTTTACATTTTATATTATGAAGTTTTGATAAAGCAGATTCAATCGCATCTTTTGAAGAAGGGGTAATATTGCTAATTATCTTTTTCGGACAAACTTTAATTTGATAAAATTGCCCAATAAAAGCAGAAAAAATTTCATCTTCAGTAGCGTCCTCTGAATGCCTTGGAAAATAAATACTAGAACCAAAATTCCGCCAGCTCTATAAAAAAATACTTGAATGCACCACATATTATTTAAATTGACTAGAGCAATTACATCTGCATCTTCAGATAAAGCTTCGTTGAATCCATTTATCTGCACATAACTTAATGCTTTTATGCGGTCTCTTATTTCTGCGGCTTTTTCATATTCCAGATTTTCTGCATATTGCTCCATTTGCATAGAAAGAGACTCATGAAGCACCCTACTCTGCCCTTTAAGAAATTTAATAGTATTTTCTACTTGCTCTATATAAGCCTCTTTTGTAATTTTACTGACACAAGGAGCAGAGCATCTTTTTATCTGATATTGAAGGCACGGTCTTTTGCGCGCAGCAAAATAACTATCGCTACAACCTCTGATTTGAAATATTTTTTTAATCACATTTATTGTCAGGTCCACATCAATAGAGCTTGCAAATGGTCCGAAATATTTATCTTGGTCTATTTTTTTGCCTCTATATTTAAGTATTTGGGGAAATTCATGGGCAAAGTTAATTCTTATATAAGGGAATGATTTGTCATCTTTTAGAAGTATATTAAATTTAGGCTGACTTTGTTTAATGCTAGAAGCTTCAAGTAAAAATGCCTCTGCTTCTGAGGTGGTAATAATGTATTCCGCCTTTGCCACAAGAAACACCATACGAGCAAGTCTATTCGGAAGCTCATTAGGCTTTGTGTAAAAAGCTACTCTTTTTTTTAGGTTTTTTGCTTTTCCTATGTATAATATATTACTATTTTCATCCAGTAACTTATATATGCCAGGCTTTTCTGGTAAATTTTTACAAAATTCTTTAATGAAGCCGGCGCCCCTCATTTTACTACTTTTTATCTATTAAATATTAAAGAGGAAACTATTTTATCCCTGAGCTATACTATTCCAGCTTTTTCTCATAAAAATTTGCATTTTTTCAAATGCTTTATTTTCTATCTGACGCACTCTTTCTTTGGAGATTAGTAACTTATTACTTAATTCATCTAAAGTAGCCTGCGTCTCTTTTAATCTTCTTTCTTGTATGACGTAAAGCTCCCTTTCTGAAAGGGTATTTAATGCATCTTCTAATATTTTTTGCTTTATATCTCTTTCTTCTCTTGAAATCACAATTAATTCCTGAGAGGGTCTATGCTCTGGTACAAAATCGATTAATTCTGAACTATTATCTTCTTTGTTGAATGAAGATAATGTATTAAGCGAAAGATCTCCAAAAGAAAGTCTGCTATCCATTTCTTTTACTTCTGCAAGAGTAAGACCTAAATGCCTTGAAATTTCTATATAATCACTCTCATTAATTTCTCTAGATTTCTCATTTCTAATCTTATTTTTTAATTTATTAAGGCTAAAAAATAATTTTTTTTGGGCCGATGTAGTACCTATTTTAACTAAAGACCAAGATTTAAGTACATATTCCTGAATGGAGGCTTTAATCCACCACATTGCATAAGTAGAAAGCCTATAACCCAAATCTGGCTTAAATTTCTTAACTGCATGCATAAGTCCTATATTTCCTTCTGATATTAGCTCTAATACAGGCAAGCCATAGTTACGATATTTTAATGCTATTTTTACTACTAATTTTAAATGGCTAGTAACTAATTTATGAGCAGCATCTAAATCCCTTTCTTCTAGGTAAGCTTTAGCCATGAGAAATTCTTCTTCTTCGGTAAGAGAAGGAATAGAGCTGATCTGCCTAATATAAGTGCTTAAAATGTCTCTAGAAGCTACATTATCTAGGGAAGGTAGGTTTGTTACTTTAGTTAACTCGCCCATATACAGCCCCTTTAAATTTCAAAATGATTATAGGATATATCTAAAATTTCAAAAGATTTCGAAGCTTTTGGCGTTACTACTTCTACGATATCACCCTTTTGTTTACCTATCATAGCTCTTGCAAGAGGAGATGCAATAGAAATAAGTTGCTTTGATATGTCGGCTTCGTATTCTCCAACTATATGATATGCGTTTTCTTCTTCTGTATCGTTATCTATAATTTTTACTGTAGCTCCAAATTTCACAGAATCTGGGGATAAATTAGCAGGCTCAATTATATCCGCTCTCGCAGATTTATCTTCTAAGTCTATTATGCGCCCCTCAATAAAGCTTTGCTTTTCCCTAGCTGCGTGATATTCAGCATTTTCTGATAAGTCGCCATATTCTCTAGCGGTTGCTATTGCTTCTATAATTTTTGGTCTTTCTACTGACTTAAGCTGTTTTATTTCTTGTTTTAGCTTTTCAAAACCTTTTTTAGTAATTGGAAATTTCATACAATAACTGATATATTAATTTTTGTTGTAAGTTTATCATTACGAATATAACGGCTTAAGCCTAATAAGTCAATATCTACCTATTTTATATTCTCGCAAATTATAATAGCATTATACCTAATTTTTGCCTAAAAGCAAAGTATAACCTTACTGTAAATCATAGGTTTACGATTCTTGAAGCTCTCTAGATGCGCTAAGCTCTTAACGAAAAAAGCCTCTATCATTACCTCTATTAGGAGAGTAATATCCATTAGTAGCTGTACTTATATAAGCTCTAGCGCCTAGTAAAACTCTTTCTACTTCTTTGTGCCCATTTTGCTTTGCAACATCTAAAAGCGTTCGCCCATGTTTATCTTTCATTTTTAAAATATTTTCAGATAGGTTGCTAAATTCACGTGAGTCTAGAGAATAATTCTGCACTTTTGAGGATTCAGTTAATTTATAATTTAGTTCTGCAAATAATGCCTGATCTCTATTTAAATATTTACGAGTTTTAGGATAATTTGAGTTTTGGTTATTATTTTCTACGCCGCTAGGAGTTGTGATAAAACTTCCATTTGCACCTGACCTTCTTATTGAATCACTAAAATTACTAGTCTCTAAGCCAAGCTCCTTGCCCCTTGCTGCAGTATGTTTATAAAATTCTACTTGCTCTTTTAAGGCGCGCGTTAATTCTTGCTCATTCTGCAGTATCTTCATACCTCTATTAGGATCAAATATAGCATATCCTCCTGTTTTTAACTTAGTAAAACAAATAGTATGCCCTTCATCTTTCCAGGTAATAGATAATTCATGTACATCATTATTGTTTTTCGTTAAATTAACCAAGTTATCTACACTGATATTTGATTTTTTGCGCTTAGTAGAGCTATTACTAGAGCTAGAGCCTTCTCTATATTCGCTATCTTCTCTATTATCATACTGATTTACATAGGCTCTTCTTTTGTTAAATATTTGAGATGTTTGATATTGCCCAACTCTTGTTACAAAATTTGCCGCCTCTGCTTCATTTGTAGAAAATAACTTACTTAAAAGCTTTGCTATAAAACCTTCTGGGGTTCCATCGCCATCTTTTATCTCCCTACCTTCTCTATCCTTACTTAGATATCTTGCGAATTCGTAACACATGCCATAACATCCGCCGCCACTAAATATAGCTGGAAATTTAGCTCTTAATATTTGACCTTGGTCGAAAGGAATCCAGCCGTCAGAATCTGGAGTTAAGTGGCTTGCTCTAGACATAATATTAATTATAGTGCTTTATTTAATTATACTAGAATTTTATTTTAAAAATATTAAATATTACATAACTAAATTGAAATTTTCACTATTGTTGTATTTATATTACTATTGCATAATTTTTATAGAAATTATAAGACGGGATCAAATATGTTATCAATTAACATCAATTGAAAAAACAATATAATCTATTTTACATCTCTCCTTTAAGACTTGCCTGCAAGGCTTCAGAAATTCTTATATCAATGATTTTTCCTATATATTCATCCTTTAAGGCTTCTACATTTACACTTTGCATATAAGGAGACTTACCGCAAATTTGCCCATCAAATCTTCCTTCTTTTTCAAAAAGTACAGGCATAGTTTTTCCTATACAATTTACATTAAACTGTAACTGCTGACGCTGTATTTCTTCTTGCAGAATTGAAAGTCTTTCTGATTTTATAGATTCATCTACCTGCATTTTTACCGCAGCCGGAGTTCCGGGACGAGGGCTATATTTAAAAGAAAAACACTGACTATAGCCCACTTGTTTTACAATATCTAAAGTATCTTGAAAGTCTTTATCTGTTTCTCCTGGAAAACCTACTATGAAGTCTGAAGATAAAGCTATATCAGGCCTTAAGGCTTTAAGCTTATGTATAATACGTAAATAATCATCTCTTGTATGTTTTCTATTCATAGATTTTAGTATATTATCCGATCCAGATTGAATTGGTAAATGTAAAAAAGGCATAAGTTTTTCAGATTTGCCGTGTAGCTCTATTAAATCGTCTGTCATGTCTAAAGGATGAGAAGTCATATATCTAATTCTGGAAAGACCATTAATCTTTTCAAGTAATTTAATTAATCCGGCAAGAGATGTTATACTACCATCTTGGTTTTTTCCATGATAAGCATTAACATTCTGCCCAAGTAAAGTCACTTCTTTGGCCCCGCTAGAAACTTGCATTAAAACCTCTCGGTAAATCTGCTCTACAGGCCTTGAGAATTCGGCTCCTCGTGTATAAGGCACCACACAAAATGCACAAAATTTATCGCAACCCTCCTGCACAGATACTAATGCGCTAGATTTTTCGATACTAGTATCTATTGCAAGATTATCGAATTTCGCCTCTTCTATAAAATCTAATTCTATAAGATGATTTTCTGATCTATTTACTTTAGCTACTAATTCTGGTAAACTATGGTAGCTCTGAGGCCCTACAACAATATTTACATAAGGAGCTCTTGCAAATATTTCATCCCCTTCTGCCTGAGCCACACAACCTGCAACCACAATTGTTAAATCTTTGTTTTCTTTTTTCTTCTTATCTTGTGTTTGCTTTATTCTACCTAGCTCTGAGTAAACTTTTTCTGATGCTTTTTCTCTTATGTGGCATGTATTTAGAATTGCAAGATCAGCGTTAGCAATTTCTGCGCAAATCTCGTACCCATGTGGTTTCATTAAATCTTCCATACGCAATGAGTCGTAAACGTTCATTTGGCATCCGTAGGTTTTTACATAAAGTTTTTTTTTAGCCATAAATATTCTATAATTCAATTCGCTGGAATAATATATACGAAAAGCTTCAAAATTTCTACATTAATATTTATATATTGGCAATTGCTTAGGACGCCCCTATGAAACTAATCATTACTCCTTTTGTAGAAAAAATTAGCAAAAGAATTGCTGATGTACATTTAAAATTATTGCCAACTAGGCTAATTAATCTATTATGTAAACTATTCAATACAGAGCTTTTATTATGAATACTAAAGAACAAATCGAAAATTTAATTAGCCAAAATAATATAGTATTATTTATGAAAGGTACCAAGGATTTTCCTCAATGCGGGTTTTCTTCTGTTGTATCTTCGATATTGCAAAAATTAGATTTACCATTTCAGGATATTAATGTACTAGAAGATCCTGAAATACGTCAGACTATCAAAGAATTTTCAGATTGGCCTACAATACCTCAGCTTTATATTAAAGGTGAGTTTATAGGCGGATGTGATATTGTAAAAGAAATGTACCAAAATGGCGATTTACAAAAATTACTTGAGGAAAAAAATATACTTACGCGCTCTAAATGAAAGCCCTAGAAATAAATAAGCTCAATAAAACTTATCACCAAAAAGGTGCAAAAAGTAAGGATGCCTTACAAAATTTTTCCCTTGAGGTAAAAAAGGGTAGTATTTTTGGCCTTCTTGGACCAAATGGTGCAGGAAAATCTACTCTTATAAATATTTTGGGTGGTACTGTACAAAAAACTAGCGGCCTTGTAAAAATTATGGGCGTAAATATAGATATTAACCCAAGGCTTGCTAAAACAAAAATAGGTATAGTACCACAAGAAATAGCTTTGGATACTTTTTTTCCTCTTTATGAATCTCTTGAATTTTATGCAGGATATTTTGGAATAAGGCCAGAAAAAAGACGTACAAATGAAATACTAGATGCACTTGGCTTGCTAGAAAAAGCAAATTCTCTACCTAGATCTTTATCTGGAGGCATGAAAAGAAGATTTTTAGTCGCAAAAGCGATGGTTCACTCACCTGAATTACTTATTCTAGACGAGCCCACTGCTGGCGTAGATTTAGAGCTAAGAGACCAACTTTGGCACTATGTAAAGGAGCTACAAACAAAAGGTACTACAATTATTCTTACAACGCATTATCTACAAGAAGCCGAAGAATTATGCGACCAAATTGGATTTATAAGTGATGGCAAGCTTGCATTTTGTGATAGTAAAGATAAGTTGCTTTCTACTTTGTCCCAAAAAGAGCTTAAGGTTGTATTTTCTCGTGCTTTAGATGGTGTTCCATATAATTTAGTTGCATATGATGCAAAGCTTTTATCTCCTTTTTCACTCTCTATTAGATATAATAAAAAAGAGGTCAATGTAGCTAAAATCATTAGTGATTTACATTCTACTGGACTAAATATAGAAGATCTTTCTATTCACGAAACAAATCTAGAATATATACTCAGACAATATTATAAATAGTATTTTTAAGTAATTCTTTGTCATTCCTGCGTTTCTTTGTCATTCCTAAACTGCGGTGGGAATCCAGAATAAATATCTTGTACTAGTCAAGATTTGATCTGACGGTCAGTATATTTTGTTACAAATGATAGTCGGATAAGTTATGACTGTCAGATGTGTTATTATAGTACATAGATTCATTGGATTTTTCAATAGCAATATGTTTAGAATCTAAAA
>JANRMA010000034.1:0-1512 GCA_033762035.1 Rickettsiaceae bacterium | reverse complement strand
CATTAAAGCAGAATAGAAATATTGTTCCTAGCCAGGAAATTAAAGTTGCTGAGAAGCAAATGGACGTCCTTAGGTTGGGTGATGATATGGTTGTCAAAGCTGATAAGAAAGCTTCGTTTCCAGACGTTTTACAAGAAATTTTAGGTAAAGAAGTTAATAAAGTTTCTTTAGCGGAGAAGAGAGTTAAGAATTCGCTACGAAGTACTTTAGATGATAGCCAAAGCTTTGATCAGTTAGAGATTATGTCTGCACTTAATGAGTCAGAAACAGCTTTGCAAATAGTTATAGCTGCTCGTGATAGGTTTATAAACTCCTATCAAGAGATAATGAAAATGCCATTATAAATTATTAATTGAGGAAATAATGAAGAAGTTCTTTCTATTTTTATTGTTAATCATCGCAGCTACGCTTACAGCAATATATCTATATCTTGATATACTAGCCAAAGACGCGATAGAAAAATATGGTTCAAAATCCCTTGGGGTAAGCGTTAAGGTTAGTTCTGTAAGTATAGACTTAATAAAAGGACAATATAAAATTAAGGGACTGACTATAGCAAACCCTAATGGCTTCACGTCACCTAACTTATTTGAGATTTCTGAAGTTGATACCAAGATAGATTACCGTACCCTTTTTGAAGATGTATTCCATATTTATTTTATTAAGATAGAAAATCCTAAGATATTTTATGAAATAGGTTCAAAAGGAGATAACGTAAAGGTTCTAAGAGAGGTTTCAAAGGCTTCTTCTGCATCACAAACTCAGGAAACGAAAGAAAAGAGAATTATTATAGAGAAATTTTTCTTCAATAAAGCTGAAGTGACGACAAGTATTCAAAAAGTTGGAGCAAAATCTATTACCATTCCAGATATTTATATTCAAAATATTGGTAAAGATAAGAATGGGATAACCGTGCAAAATGCATCTGACCAGATATTAAGAGAGCTTACAAAAGTTATATCTCATGTAAATTTAAAAGGACTTTTGGATGATTTAATCAACCCAGATAAAGTAGACAATTTAAAAAGTAAAGTGGAAGGGGAAGTGAATAAATTTTTAAATGGGTTGAAATAAACTTGTAATGACTAAGCGTATAAATGATATTATAGAAGCGCTTGCTCTATATGATAGCTTTATTATAGATGTGTACGGTGTTCTGCATGACGGGATTGATAAATATCATAATGTGGAAAGAACAATAGAGTTCCTAGAAAAACACAATAAGAATTATGTTTTTCTGTCTAATGCGCCACGTCCATCTGATGTGTTGTATAGAAAATTACAAGAATTAGAGTTATCTGTTCCTGAAGATAAAATAGTCACCTCAGGTAGGTTTTTTATTGATAAATTTAAGAATGATAAAATATATTCAGAGGCTAAATATTTTATTTTAGGTGAGGAATATAACGCTGATTTATTAAGAGATTTAAAAGTAAATCGTACGAATAAAATAGAAGAGGCTGATTTTATCCTTAGCTTGATGTTTACAGAAGATGAAAAAGCTATATCTAT
>JANRMA010000033.1:0-1856 GCA_033762035.1 Rickettsiaceae bacterium | reverse complement strand
ATGGGCAAACTATAGGCAAATATATCCTCAAAATGAAAGTAGTAGATCTCTCTGACTATCAAAAAATATCATTTACAAGATCTGCGCTAAGATATTTTGGTTATATATTTGGCCTAATTAGTATAGTAATGTTATTTTTTTCAAAAAATAGAAGAGTATTACAAGATTATCTAGGCCATACAATCGTAATTAAAACTTAATATATGAAAGAATTTTTAGATAATTGGATACCAGAAATAGTATATATTGCGTCTGGTATAGTTGTGAATGTTAAATTAACAATTATTGCTGTGTTCCTTGGTATTATATTAGCTATATTTTTGGCAATAGCTAAAGTAAGTCGTTACAGCTCTTTAAGAATTTTGGCTGACTTTTATACTTCAATATTTAGAGGTACCCCTCTAATTATACAATTATCAATTATATATTATGTTTTTCCTGGTGCTATTGGTGTAAAATTAAGTTCCTTAAGTGCATCTATAATCGCTCTATCTCTTAATTCTGCAGCTTATGTGTCAGAAATTTTAAGAAGCGGTATTAATGCAGTAAGTAAAGGCCAAATGGAAGCTTGTATATCTCTTGGTATTTCAAGGTATAATGCATATAAAGACATTGTTCTTCCTCAAGCTTTAAGGCATATTTTTCCAGCGCTTGTAAATGAAGTAATCAATATGCTAAAAGAAACTTCTGTTATATCTATAATTGGGGAAGTAGAAATATTAAGAAGGTCCCAGCTTATCGCAGGAGAAAAATATAACTATCTAATACCGCTGCTTACATGCGCTATGTCATATTATGTTGTAGTACTTGTGTTAGTATGGTTTTCTAATTTTTTAGAAAGAAAATTAAGAATCTAACTTAATCTGCTATTTTATTGCTTCATTATACCTTTTATGCCAATTTGCCAGATAAAAGCTGGCAATATTTTTATCCTGAATGAACATGACATTTTCTGCATTTCTTTTATCTGCAGCTTCAGAGAAATTAAAGCTCCCCGTAATTACCTGAGCTTCATCTATAATTATAATTTTATTATGAGCTATGCCAGAAATAGAATCTTTTACCACCTCTATACCAGCATTTCTAAGGTCGGTTACTGTAGATTTATTTTCCGAAAAATTACTATTATCTAGTACGAGCCTTACATTTACTCCCCTAGATTTTGCAAGTATCAGCTGATTAATAATAGCATAGTTAGAAAGACTATAAGCCTGAGCATAAATAGATAGCTTGGCTTCTTGTATTCTCTGAGCTATAAGACTCCCGCATCCCCTCGGAGGAGTAAAGCAAACGCTAAAATTCTCAGCTGGAGTTTCTGCACTATGCCAAGTACCTACTCCATAATATTCTTGGTAACCGGCGCCAAAACTAATTCCAAATAATAATCCAAAAATAGTACCTTTAATGCCTTTTTTACTGATTTGGGCTTTGAATATAGGTTTTCTTGTGGTCATAAAATCATATTATTAGTATATTTAGGATAATTAAAAATATATTGAAGTCAATCAAACAAACTAGCAATACCATCAAACTCAGATTAATTTATGAAGCAAATCATTTTTTCTCCCTAGGAATTTAAAAACTACTCAATTATCTATCAGTAATACCATTCCTAAGAATAAATTATACAAATGAATTAGGCCTAAGCCCAGCGCATGCCTACATTAATTGGTAGCAACAAGGCGAGATCCCCTAAATTCATTTGATCATTTAAAAATGAAGATTGGTATAAGACAACTTTTAAGAGTATGCAAGGCAGTATTTCTTCATTTAGCGAGAAATTGCCTAAAAACAGATGATTTAGCAATCAAGGATAGTATTCCAGAATTGTTAACCAATTCTGGACTCAGATATGC
>JANRMA010000032.1:0-2551 GCA_033762035.1 Rickettsiaceae bacterium | reverse complement strand
TGGGATTTTCTTGCAAAATTCGGATCTATCGCTAGAACTTCTTCGCGCTAAATTCCTACAAAGCCTCGGCATTAAAGCTATATAGACTATAGATCAAAGTCGTGATATTATAAGCGCTATTTATAATAAAAGATTAAATATTTGCGTCGTTTTAAATTAGTAATAGAATATGATGGTACGGGCTTTAAAGGATGGCAAAAGCAGGCTTCTAGCCCTTCTATTCAAGGCGCTATAGAAGCAGCTATTTATGGCTTCTCTGGGCAATCTGTAGAAGTATATGGATCCGGCAGAACAGATGCGGGAGTACATGCACTTGGTCAAGTTGCGCATTTTGACATAGATTCTAGAGTGGCATCTTGTCAAATTATGGGCGCTATTAATTTTCACCTCAAACCAAATAAAATTGCTATAGTTTCTTGCGCAGAAACAAGTTCAGATTTTCATGCCCGATTTTCAGCTATTAATAGAGCATATAAGTATAAAATTATCAATAGAACATCTCCTCTTGCTATAGAGTCTAATAGAGCCTGGTTAGTCTCCCGCGAGCTAAATCTGGAGTTAATGCAAAAAGGGGCTTCTATTTTAATAGGAAATCATGATTTTTCTTCTTTTAGAGCATCAAGCTGCGGCGCTCTAAGCCCTATTAAGACAGTTAATAGTTTAAAGATAGAGCAAATTGGAGATATTATTAAGATAGAAATCTCTGCCAAATCTTTTTTGCATCATATGGTACGTAATATTGTAGGCACTCTAGTAGATTTGGGTACTGGTAAGATATCCTACGATAGGCTACATGATATTCTTAATGCAAAAGATAGATCGCAAGCAGGAGTAACAGCCCCTGCTTGTGGCCTATATTTTACTAGGGTGGACTATTAAAATATTTCGCAGCTATATATCTCTTAAGGCTCAAGATTTGCTAGCTATCGGTAAGTGCGGTACTATTACGTTCATCGCACATTATCTGTTTTGCCTTGTCGTAGGAGATAATGGCGCGGTACATCTCTGCCTGTGGCTGGAGGGTTTGAATTATTTTCCTCTCTGTACCCGAGTGGATAAAGCTTATCATTTCCGCGCTTGGCTTGATCTTTCAGATCCGACATTAGCCTCTCTCCTTGATTAAAATCTCTTAAAGTATTATATATTGCAGGACGCCCGTTGAATATTGCAAGCCCAAGGCCGCCTAATGTCCTTAATGCTTTATTCAAATAATTCATCTTAGAATTATCTTTTTTATTATATTTATTATGCATTTCTATCATATGTTCTAGAGTAGTCATACTTTCATACCCTTCTGGGGGAAGAGCAGCTGTACCCCTAGAAGATTGAGCTAATGGAGTCCCGTCATTTTTTACGATATATCCATATTTAGTAACCTCAGTACGATCCTCTATACCGTTTGCCTTAGAAGCGCCATATGAGCTTGAATGTCCTGCAATTTTTATAGCTGGTTGCATAAGAGCCTGCCGCACAAACTTCTGCAATTTCTGCGCTTGATTCTGATCTATGCCTGGCTCTAGCTCTTTTATCTTCGTAGTATATGCGATTGCGAATTTTTCGACTGTTATCTCCTGGTCCTCTAAACATTCGCTTACTACCTTGCTAAGTTCCTTTTTATGCGCTTCAGGAATGTTATCAGGGAATACCGAAGGTTGTTTTTGATGCTTTGTTTTCATATAATACCTATAATTTAGATTCATTCAATTATTTGTCAGTATTTACAACAAATAACCTTATTGCTAGTGTAAAGATTATTATAATATAATACAAAATTATAAAATATAAATAAAGAATTTTAATAATATTTGTAGTAATTTTGATACATATGAAATTTAGATGCATGGTCGTGCCAATCTGAAGATTGGTATAAGATGCGCCCGCATGGCGCAGGCGCTAATAATTTGTCTAATTTAATTCTTGTGATTTGGTATTACTTATTACATGCATCTTTTAGGAATTTGCCAGCCTTAAATACTGGAGATTTGGAAGCTGCAATATTTAATGCCTCCCCGGTTTTTGGGTTTCTGCCTACTCTTGCAGCTCTTTCTTGTATTTTAAAAGATCCAAAGCCCACGATTGTAATTTCTTCATTTTTTGCTAATGCTGCAGTTATAGCATCCGTAATCATATCTAAAGATTTTTCAGCTTCAGTTTTACTAAGATTGTGCTCGGAGGAAATATAACTAACAAATTCTGCTTTATTCATAATTTTTATTCTTAATTGATTGTTGATTGTTTGAACTGAGCAATCTATATAGGATCTAGAAAAATTATGCAAGCATATAATCTCAAATAATACCATTCGTAAGAATAAATTAGACAAATGAATTTTAGGGCGAGGCTGCGCAAGTGTATATAAATACTCGCGCAGAAGCCGAGATCCGCTAAATTCATTTGGATCATTTAAAAATGAAGATTGGTATAATTAAAAATCTAATAGCTCATAGTAGTCTGGAGGTTTAATACCGCCTATTTTTTCTTGCAAGATTACTCTAAAGGAAGGTCTAGACTTTATTGGCGCGTACCATTCTTTAAGCCAATAATGCTTGTC
>JANRMA010000031.1:0-4025 GCA_033762035.1 Rickettsiaceae bacterium | reverse complement strand
CTTTCTCCTGATATGGAAAAGTTTTTTATGTTTTTATTATTAATAAAATTAGATAAAATTAACTCCAGATGATCATCAAGAATATTAGTTATTACTAGTGACAATGTTCTTATTTCGGGATGTATACTAACATATAGGCTGTAAGTTTTGATCATTGATAATAAAGGAGTAAAATCTATCTCACATAATTGCTGGGTTATATCTATGGTATTCTCATTTCGCAATGTTTCCATATCTGGAAATAAATGCCCCCCATCAATTTCCAATCCTGTGATATTGAGGCTATTCAACTCTTCTATCGAAGGCCTCCACCCAGCACCTTCCACCTGAAAGCTTCTTTTATCATGAAGAGCATGCCAAATATGATGATGGTAAGTAATTGTAAACTTTACATCCTGTTCCTTTGTGGCATTTTCTTTAAATCCAAAATTTTGCAATTGAGGCAGTATTTTTTTAGGGTTTACCATTTTTGGAGTGATCATGACATCGTCTAATGGCCCATCTGTTCGTTTTGAAATATTTACAGCTAGCATAATTTATATCCTTATTTATTGTTATCTTTTTTTAATTTATAATATATTATATTGTTTCCGAATAATCACCTACATTTTCTCCAGCAATCTCTAAAACCATATCTTCTATCTCTTGATCTGAAACAATTTGGAATTTCGAAGTTTTGCCTTCTTGTTTTTTCTCTTCATATCCAGCCCCAGAGCTATCATAAGATAAGTCTGCTTGATATGCGTCAAATTTTATCTTTTTGCTTGAAATTGACTTATGTTCATTGTCTTTGAATCTAATAAATAAATTTTCAACTTCAATAACTAGTTGATCAAAATTTCTTTTACTACTCACGAAATTAAAAAATGATTCTACTATCACTGTAGATACAAAATTATCGACCTCGCCCCTAGCACCCCCGGAAATGATAAATTTCGAAACCCATACATTAGATGGGTCAATATTTTTTGCAAATGAATCAAAAGTCGCCTCTAGGGATCTATTTATTGGCGCATTATAATTTATCACGAAATAGACATTATACAACCCAGTATCACTTGAATTATATCCGAATCTCTCATACATCAGATCGAATGATGCTTTGTCAGAAGGAATAGTTGCTTGGATATAATTTGCACTGCTGTTATTGCCGTATCTCTGTGGTGTATATGCTCGAATCATAGCGATGCTCTCATTTCTTTTGCTTAGCTTTTTTTAAAAAATCTTTTTTCTCTCAATTGGACTTAAGTGTAGAAAAATGTATAGATTTTTTAATTGCTAGTTTATCTCTTTAAATAACTTGATTTTCTTTCGCTCTAAAAATATATTTATATTTCGTTAATGTCAAGTAGTAAATAAATTATACATATATATCTATAGTAAATTAAGGTTATTCTTGAAAGGATTTGATCAAATCTCATATTGAGATCCTTCGCCCATGTAATCTGGGCTGAAATATTTTGGTATTTATTTATAAATTAAATGCATATGTTGCCGATGGTTCCATTAATAGTGATTTGCGGGGTATTATGCTACATTCTCTGAGTCTGAATATAGATACTTTTCTTTTTTTTTGTAAAACTCACCGATTCATTCATCTGAGCCATCAGAATCTCGCTCATTTTTATATTTTCTCTTCTTATCATTTGCTACAGCTGTAAAATTACAAACCTCATCAATTCCTAACTTATTTGGAGAAGATGTTAATAAATATACATGAAATTTTTATAATTACAACTAAATTTATTTTTATAAACTCTTTTTATTTCCCTATATAAATAGAAAAATGTTTCATCTTATGCCGCAAGGTCTTATTCTGCTTTTACTTACCTTATTCTTGATTATTGTTATTATCGCCTATGACACCCTGATGATATACTTCATCTTCAGCAAAAATATAATGTATAGACTCATATTCAGGATTACTAGGAAATGTGAGATTTTCAAGTTTTGTGACGAGGGTTTTGCATGGACTATCTTCTGGCGCTGATTTATAAATTTCCCTCATAGATTGTGCAAATTCTGATAAATCTGCTTTAGGTGAAAATTTTATTGTTGTTAGAATGGAAATTAGGTTGCTCATTATTTCTTTCTCATTTTCTTCTGGATATATATTCTCTGACTCGTTCTTCTTATTTATTTCCATAAATTTCATTAGGCTTTCTTCTAGCTCTGGATAGAGGTACTTATAGATCGCTAATCTTTTTTCTATATCGCAAGGAGATGAATAATAATTCATCCCGCCTTCTTTGTTCTCTAAAATTAATTTCATCTGATCCTCAAGGGGAAGATAGACTACATCACATATATAATGAAGTAATTCATTCTCTATTTTTCCTCGTAAATGATCCATAATACTAACAAGAGCTTTCCTAGAGTAAAGTGATGATTTATATGATCCATTCATCAAGTGGGCTTTAATTGTTATTAATTGCTCATGAGTAATGTTTTCAGGGTCATTTATCAGCACCTCTTCTGCATTCCTTAAAAATTGATAATTATTCTTTGTATGGCTCTCGATCTCTTTCTGTAAGTTACTTGATATATTGTTGATATGTAACACAATAAAAGTCAGAGTACGATTTTGTGTTAAACTTTTCAAAATGGCGCTTGCTCCCTCGTCTCCGATCTTGTTATTACCTAAATTAATAGAAGTCAGAGTGTGATTTTGCGCTAAGCTATCTGCAATAAATGTTGCGCCTTTGTCTCCGATATTGTTGCCACATAAATCAATAGAAGTCAGAGTGTGATTTTTTGTAATAGAAGTTGCAATAACTTTTGCTCCACCAAGGCCTATGTCGTTGTGACGTAAATCAATAGAAGTCAGAGTACGATTTTGCTTAATTGTAGTTGAAATTGCACCTGCTCCATTGGCGCCGATCTTGTTGTTACCTAAATCAATAGAAGTTAGGGTCTTATTTTGCGCTAAGATACCAGCAATAAATCTTGCTCCTTTATGGTATATATTGTTCCAACTTAAATTAATAGAAGTTAGGGTGTTATTTTGTGCAATAGCAGTTGCAATGGCAGTTGCTCCTTCGTCTCCAATATTGTTGGAACCTAAATTAGCAGAAGTCAGAGCGCGATTTTGTGACAAACTATCTGCAATATATCTTGCTCCTAAGGCGCCGATATCGTTATGCCCTAAATTAATAGAAGTTAGGGTGTTATTTTGTGCAATAGCAGTTGCAATGGCAGTTGCTCCTGCGTCTCCGATCTTGTTCCAACTTAAATCAATAGAAGTTAGGGTGTTATTTTGTGCAATAGCAGTTGCAATGGCAGTTGCTCCTTCGTCTCGGATCTTGTTTGTACCTAAATCAATATAGGTCAGGGTGTTATTTTCTGCTATGCTATCTGCAATAAATGCCGCTCCTGCGGGGCCAATCTTGTTACTCCGTAAACTAATAGAAGTCAGAGTGTTTTTTTTGCTAAGATATCTGCAATAAATACCGCTCCTGAGACGCCGATCTTGTTATTACTTAAATCAATAGAAGTCAGAGTGTGATTTTGCTTAATAGCGGTTGCAATAACTCTTGCTCCTAAGGCGCCGATCTTGTTATTACTTAAATCAATAAAAGTAATATTCGTGTTATTCTTGAGCCCTTCAAAAAAAGGAGTTAGCTCTTCCAAATTAATGATAGTGCCGGAAGGGTTTTTAATGATGACCGTATAATACTTCATTGCCTCTCGCAGTCTTGCTGGATTTCTTAGTATTTCTGATGTAATTGTAATTTCTCTTGTCATTTTTTTGCTTTGTTTTTTTATTATCAGCATCGTGTAACATACTCATTACATTTTGTAAATTATAATTATTACTCTTCATACGACTCTCGATCTCTTTCTATAAGTGATCGGATTGGACAATAATCTTTTATTGAGATGTCGCTTTACTTATGTAGGTGAGATTTTTTTAACATAATATACTCAGAATTTCAGCATGGGGTGTCCATTTAAATTGATCAAGCACAGAAAGTTGCACGAGCTCTAATCCTACATCCTTGAGGACGGTATAATCCCTCAGGAAT
>JANRMA010000030.1:0-8459 GCA_033762035.1 Rickettsiaceae bacterium | reverse complement strand
TAATCTCTTGCTCGTATTTCTTTACTATAGAAATGAATTTTTGTAATTTATCTGCAAACTGATCCGACCCATAACATGTTCTACGGCCCTCATCTTTAATCTCAATCTTAGAGAATATTTTCTCTAAAAACTCAGCATCTTGAGGCTCAAGCGTCCAATTTTGATCCGTACCATCAGAGTAAATATCAGCCAATTTACTCATTGCTAAAATAGACTTAAGGCTTAAACCTAAATTCATCATAATATATGATGTGCCTGAAAAAATGTCTCCCTCCTGGATAAGACTTGGGTTCTCTATAATCTCTTGCTCGTATTTCTTTACTATAGAAATGAATGTTTGTAATTTATCTTCAAACTTATCCGACGTATCACATGTTATACGGCCCGCATCTTTAATCTCAATCTTAGATAATATTTTCTCCATTAAAGCGCAATCTTCCTCTGTGAGATAATGAGTTCTATCTGTTTGTATTACTGAATCTATATCTAAGTCAAAACAATAAATGCAAATTTTACTTAGTGTGTATATTGCCTTCATACTTAAGCCAGAATTTATCAAGCGTGGCATTATCCCAACAATGACAGGATTGTCTAAATACATCCCTGACAATTCAGGATCTTTATATATTTCTTCAAGACGTTTGCTAAATAAGTCAATAAGAGCTAATGTCCTTGCCTTTATAGCTTCTTGGCGCAAATGAGATGAATCTTTAAATTCTTCTGCCAAGCTTTCTTGTTCGGATGAGTCCAAAAATTCTAGGTAGTTTGCGGGAAGTAATTGCCGCACAAACATTTGAGAGAAGTGGATCTCAGTAGAAGAATGAGGGGTTGATGCTATAGTGCTCATTTTAGTGAACAAGTCTTGCTCAAGTTCTAAAATGCATTGTACAATCCTAATGCCATCATCTTGAGTTATGAGTCCAGATAATTTCTGCAAAAAGCCTGGGGAGTATTTTTTTAGTAGAGTATATACTACTGCAGGAGGATGGCCGATTTTATCAGCATTCTCTACCATATTTTGTATAAATAAGTCTTGAGGTTCATGGGCTACATCCTTAACTTGCTTGATAGTTAATTGAGAGCCAGGAGTAATCTTGTAAAGATTATCTGAGTCATAATAAGGTATATAATTTTCTGATATTGGAAAAATAGATTTATACCTCTCTAATGTAGGAAGGGGCTCATATAGCTTATCTACAAATTCTTGATGCAAAGTTGGAGTTCCACCGCCAGACCCTAGATATAGGTCTAGACCTTTTTCTTGAAGAATTGTCGATAATTTTTCTAAAAATTCCGGGATAATTTTTTGCATTTCTGGCATAGATTCTATAGAATCAAGTACAATACCCAGCTTTCCTTCTTGATTCCGGCATATCCAAGCAAAACAGCCTACGCTAATATTTACACCTTTCTTAATAACTATAACGCCTGTATTTGTATCTTTATAAAAAGGCATAACAGCAGAATCCGATGAGTGCCCGGTATAAAACTGACAAGATTTAGTCATTTTACCAATAAAAAGAGCGGCTGGGTCGTTGTTAGGCAAAAAATAGGCTTCTGTTTTTTTACCGCCAACCTTAGCGAGAGTAAATTTAATACTTTCAAGTTCACGTAAAGTAGGGTGCTTTGTACATATATCCGTTAAATCTATCACTAATTTCTCGAAAATATCGCTAGGCATCTTATATTTTCTAATGTAAGATGTTAAATCATTTAATTGTTCTTGCGTGAAAATCTCGAGAGGCTCTAGCGTGTTTTTCACAATTGTATCTTCTATAGTTAATATTTCAGATATCTTAGATATAGCTTCTTCCATTATTGAAGGATCTTGGGTGATATTGTAATTTTGAACAGCGTCTATCCTACCTTCTTGTTCTAGCCATTTAAAAAACTCGATTCTATGATTGTCTAGATTTGCAAGCGAAATAGTATTATTTACCATTATCCATCCATAATTTGGTATAGTTGATGCATAATCTGTCATATTTCTTAAAATATTTTTCTGGTTTTGCTCTAACGTACGACACTTCTGAATTCTATTTAAACCTTCCCAGCCTATATTTAATCCATTTTCAAAAAGTTGACCCCAATCTTTAGAGGTGGGTAGATCTGATAATATATTACTCATAGATTCTTGAGATCCTGTTACATCAACCAATAATTCAAAAGCTGTCGTCAGACTTGCAAAAAATTTGATGTTCACAAGATCTGCGCACCAAGAATAATAATATTCTATTATGTCTGAAATTAATTCTACTTCATGAGGCTCGTAGTTTTTAGATAATTTCTCTCTAAATCTTGATAGATATTGAGCCTCAGAATCCTTGAATTTATCGCACACAAACTTTGCGCCTTCTAGCTTTTGCATATTCAATTTTCCATTTTGGGAAAAATATTCTATTACCCCATTGCGGAATTCAGAACAGCAATATTTGCTATGAATAATAATTAGATTCTCAGCAAGAATTTCTATCTCTTCCTCTGTATAGTCTTCTGGATTAAAATTACTAGAAGACATAATGCTACGCATTTTGTTAAAAAATTTTAAATTAATAATCATATTTATTTATAAGTTAGTTGCATTGCGTCTTTATACAAGAATAATTGATTTTTGTCATCAATTTTTTAACTATCACTCAATGCCCAGTTTTCTCTTTATAATTTTTGATTGCGGCTTTAATTGCATCTTCTGCTAACAGAGAGCAGTGAAGCTTAACTGGCGGGAGCGAAAGTTCTTTGGCTATTTCTGTATTTTTTATCTCTCCGGCTTCATCTAAGGTTTTGCCCTTTATCCATTCAGTTACCAGCGAGCTTGAAGCAACAGCAGAGCCACATCCAAATGTCTTAAATTTGGCGTCTTCTATTATACCTTCATCACTCACTAAAATTTGCAGTTTCATTACGTCGCCGCAAGCAGGGGCTCCTACAAGCCCCGTCCCAACATTTTTATCATCTTTGTTTAACGACCCTACATTTCTTGGATTTTCGTAGTGGTCTATTACTTTTTCGCTATAAGCCATATTTACCTCTTATGTTTTATAATTTTAATGTTCTGCCCATTTGATTTTACTTAAATCTATACCTTCTTGAACCATTTCCCACAATGGACTCATATCTCTGAGCTTTTGTACTGACTTGATAATTAATGAAGCTGCATATTCTACTTCCTCCTTTGTAGTAAATCTACCAAAGCCAAAGCGAATAGATGTATGAGCTAAATCATCACTTACTCCTATTGCTTTTAGTACATAAGAAGGCTCTAGAGAAGCAGATGTGCAAGCAGATCCAGAAGATACAGCCAGTTCCTTAATAGCAAGAATCATAGACTCCCCTTCCACGTAGGCAAAGCTAATGTTTAGGTTGCCGGTATATCTCGGGGCACCTTCGCCGTTGACATATATATCAGCTATTTCGGATTTTATTCTCTTGAAAAAATAATCACTTAATTCTGATATTCTACTATTTTCTTCTTCCATTGTTGCTTGGGCTATTTTTGCAGCTTCGCCAAGCCCTACTACTAAGGGAGTAGGTACCGTGCCAGATCTTATGCCCCTCTCCTGACCTCCTCCATTTACCAAAGGCTCTAATTTGACTCTAGGTTTTTTGCGCACGTAAAGAGCTCCCACTCCTTTTGGTCCATAAATTTTATGGGCTGAAATACTAGCAAGATCAATATTCATCAACTCTACATCTATTGGTATTTTACCAAAGGCCTGGGCTATATCACTATGAAAAAATGCGCCTTTTTGCCTGCAAATTCTTCCAATCTCTTTTAGTGGCTGAATTACTCCTATTTCATTATTTACCGCCATAATAGATACTATAGAAGTTTGCTCCGTGATAGACTCGCTCAATTGCTGGAGGTTTACAAGGCCAGTATGATCTACATCCAGATAAGTTACCCTAAACCCCTCCATTTCTAAGTGCCTTGCTGCATCTAAAACGCATTTATGCTCCGTTTTTGCAACAATTATATGATTTTTGCCTTCTTTATAAAATCTTGATACGCCTTTAAGTGCAATATTATTAGATTCTGTGGCTCCTGAAGTAAAAATTATCTCCTTAGCACTTGCGCCAATTAAATCTGCAACATTTTTACGCGCAAGCTCTATAGCTGTTTCCGCCTCCCATCCATATACATGACTCCTTGAATGAGGATTACCAAATTTTTCTGTAAAATATGGTATCATAGCATCAAGTACTTTTGGGTCTAAAGGTGTTGTGGACTGGTAATCCAGATAAATTGGGTGCTTTAATCTGTTGCCAGAAAAATTATTTTGATCTTCTTGTAAATTATTTTTCATATTCTCTCTCAATTTCTTGCCATGCTAAAATAAACTCCTTTGCGTCCTCTATTGTATTATTTATTCCAAAACTTACTCTTATAGATGTATCTAAAATATCATCTTGATATCCCATCGCTTTTAATACGTGGGAATGTTTTACTACGCCAGAAGAGCAAGCAGAACCATTACTCACACATATTCCTCTAATATCAAATTTCATTAACTGAAGACGTGCGCTGACATCCTTCATAGATATCATTAATGTATTTGGTAATCTTGTTACTTCTTTACCGATTATGATAGCAGATTTACCAGATCTACTTAGTGTTTCTTCTGTAAAATCTCTTATTTCTCTGATTTTTTTCTGAAATTCCTTACGCATGTTGTAAATATTACTTGCCGCAAATCCAAAACTAATTATTGGAATCATACTTTCTGTACCGCTTCTTGCTTTTTTCTCTTGTCCTCCTCCTAGTAGCATAGAATCTAGTTCAAATTCAAAAGGGGCTATTAAGGCCCCTGCCCCAGTAAGGCCGCCTATTTTATGGCTACTAATAGTTATAAAGTCTATTTTTTTTACTAAATCATCAATATCCATTTTAGAATATGCCTGCGCGCAATCCGCATGAACAAAGCCTCCATATTTATGCGACAAATCTATAATATCGTCCAAAGGCTCTATAATACCTGTTTCATTATTGGCCATAATTACAGTTACAAGAAATTTAGCCCCAGAAATTTTTTGTAGATTTTCCTCAAGATGTTGAAGCCTAATATGCCCGCAATTATCCACCTCAAGACAAATAGAATTGTTACAATTTTTTGCTGGCTCTATTGCAGATAAATGGCATACAGGAGAGTAAAGAACTATATTATTTCTAAAATTATTTATTACTAAATTATTGGCTTCAGTAGCAGAGGAAGTAAATATTATCTTACGCTCGTTTTTATTAATGCTGATATTTAAACTCTCTGCAACAGAGCTTCTTGCCTCCTCTAGCAATTTTCTTGCATATCTTCCTTCATAATGAATAGAAGAAGGATTAAGGGGTTTTGTTAAAAAAGGCGCAAGATAACTATCTAAACCTTCTAAAGGATAAGTTGTTGCATTATTATCCAAATAAATCATTCCTTATGCCCTATTTAGCTTTTTGGTTAAAACATCTTCTATAGTAATATTCTCTAAAAAAGATTTAATCGCTACTTCAAGACCCTCCCATAAGTCATGCGTTAGGCATTTAGCCCCTTTTTTAATGCATCCAGCATCTTCTCCTTTGCATCTTGTCATTTCTACGGATTCTTCAACAGCGCCTATTATATCGCTAATTTTAATTTCTTCTGGGGATTTTTGGAGCCTATATCCTCCGTTTGGACCCCTAATTGCAATTATCACATTCAGATTTTTCAACTTTACAAAAATTTGCTCTAAATACCTTAGGTCTATATTTTGTCTTTCGGCCACTTCTGCAAGTCTGCAAGGCTTATTTGATGAATGAAGAGCTATATCAACTAGCGCCATAACTGCGTATCTTCCTTTAGTAGTTAACATCATATAATTCTTCTCCTTATAGCAATTTCGCCAAAATTATTGCATTTCATAATCATTTATGGTAGCCTAATTCGATGTTTCATTTATTAACTTAGTATTTTAGTCAGGAATTGTCAAGATGGCAGATGTATTTTTTAATGGGCCGGCAGGTAGAATAGAGGGTAAGTATTTTCAATCAGAAAACTCTAAAGCCCCAGCTGCCTTGGTGCTGCACCCACATCCATTATACGGAGGTAGTATGAATAATAAAGTTGTTTATGCTATATATAAAGCTTTGCTTGGCCAAGAAATGTCGGTTCTGCGCATAAATTTTAGAGGAGTCGGCAAATCTCAAGGAGAGTATGATGGAGGCGTAGGAGAACTTACCGACGCCGCAACGGCTATGGATTGGCTACAACTTAGAAACCCATTAGCGGAGAAATTTTGGATTGCTGGATTTTCGTTTGGTGCATGGGTAGCTATGCAACTAATAATGAGAAGGCCAGAAATTAATAATTTTATAGCCATATCTCCTCCCGTGAATAAATTCGATTTTTCCTTTTTTTCTCCTTGTCCAGTGCCTGGTTTAATTGTACAAGGAAGTTTGGATAGTATCGTGCCAGAGCAAGATGTAATTAACTTTGCAGACAAACTCTCTAAGCAAAAAATTAGGGTAGAATATAATTTAATAGATGGCGCGGATCATTTCTACCGAGAAAAAATACCAGATTTAGAAAATACTATTACCGAATATGTTGCAAATTTGTTCAAACAAGGAGAGCAGAATAATTTTACTAGCAAAAAATCTAAAAAATCTTCTCAGATGTTGTTAAGTTAATTTAATAGTTTTCATTTATGTACCATATAAATTACTAATTATAACCAAATTAAAGTAATAGTGATTAATTTTTTGATTAAAGCTACAAAATAATTCATAATAAAAATATTAATTTAAATAAGTTTTATTATGAAAGATAAATATGCTTCAAGAGCACGGGACTATGATTTCAATTTAAATAGCATGTATCTTATCTGGTTCTCAAAAGATCCGGATCTTTTTTTGCCTCCAGTAAATCAATTGCGCTTGGTGGGGATGCGCGCAAAAAATCCAGCAAAACAAATATCCCTACTATATAGCTCTTCATTATTAAGTCAAACTGGGATAGAAGAGATGCAGCAATTCTGCGCAAAGCATAATATAAGGCCTATAGATTTTGAAGAAATAAGGCGACTAGAAGGAGCGGACGAGCAAGAACGCAAGATACTAGATCTTGCTAAAGACGAGCTTGATAATTGGACATCAGGTAATAGAGGTGGCAACCCAGCTGCTGCTTCAGATATATGTAGATGGAGTAAATTAGTTATACAAAATTGCGGTTCTACTTATATAGATTTTGATAAATCAAAATATTTGCTAAGTAATGTTAAGAGAAGAAATGTGGAAGTAGAAAAAACACAAGAATCAGAAAATCTTAGAAGTATATCCTCTTCTTATCCGATAATTATGCCAGAAAATAATAACGACTTTATTTCTTTTGCCGTTGCATCAGGTAATGAGCTAGATAATGATGCTATCAATATCATTAATAGAGCTCAAGCAACAATAATACAAAATTACCAAATTATCAAGAGAATAAGCAACTCTCCAGCAAAAGCATCAGCTACAGATAATTCGTTAAATGAAAATGAAGCATCTAGGACCCTTGATTCTGCGGATACCGAAGAAGCAAAGTTAATAGATAGAATATTTAGTACTTATGGTTTAAATATTGGTTCGACATTTTGTCGTCGTTATTCTGAATATAAAAAATCTCAAAAAGGTGCATTTCATTCTTCTATAACAGGATTTAGAGCTTTTGTGAATCAATATTCGATTAACCCCATAGATTTATTACGGGACTCTATCAATAATTTGCACGATAAGGCTTTTATAGTTCAGACAAGTAAGCAAGAGAGAATCACCCAAATATACAGTGATTATTCGCAAGAAGTAGAGAATACGGCCTTATACATTAGAAGCTTAGGAGACCCTAACTACAAAGACGAGAAAAAAACCATAAAATATTACGGGCAAAAATTACTAGAGCGCAGTCCGGTAGGGCAATATAATAAAGAAGCTGAAGATGCATCATGGTTTTTGCTAGGAAGACAATTGCAAATTCAAAAATCTCAATATTACGATGATTATAATGAAGAATTTATAATAGATGCTGCAGAGCTAGAACGACTCTGGGTAAAAGATCCTATAAAATACAAAAAAGATAACTTAGCCGAGGCCTTATTAAAGCAGAAAGAAGAGGCTATTCTTCCATCAGTAGCTTGTTTTTCTGGACCTGCTATATGTTTACAAATTTTTGATAGAGAAGATTTATGGCAAATAGGCGAGAAATTAAGTGATATATTTAAGTTGGATCATACCTACAAGCAAGATGTTTCATGGATAAATGATACATATCGAAAAAGAGAAAGTCAGATGCACGAAAAAGCAATTTCAATACAGCGTGTTGGTAGGAGGTACCTAGCAAGAAAAGAGGCGGCAAAACTAAGGTCTGAGGCGCAACAACAGAGATAAGATGGTCAATATTTTGTCTTTTTGTCGCACCTACTAGCCTCTATAGTAATATCAAATCCCATTTTTAAATGAT
>JANRMA010000029.1:0-6662 GCA_033762035.1 Rickettsiaceae bacterium | reverse complement strand
GGAGAGCTTGGGGCAAGTTTTACGGTAGAGCTTCCTATATAAGTTTCTGGCCGTTGTGACTAATTATGCCAATCTTCTTTTTCAAATGATCTAAACCAGTTGAGCGGATATTCTCCTTGCGTGAGTATTTATACAATTACTCGGGATAGCTTAGAGTATATTCAATAATCTATAAAATCCCAAATCTATAAAATCCCATTAGCCCTGAAGCTAAAAACATTTTTACCTCCTACAATTATATGGTCGTGCACTGAAATATCTAACGTACTACATACTTGGATTATTTGGTTTGTCAGACTAATATCGGCCTTTGAGGGGCTACATACCCCGCTTGGGTGGTTATGAACAAGAATCATAGAAGCTGCGCCGTGATATATTGCTCTTTTCAAAATCTCCCTAGGGTAAATATGCACCTGATCTATTGTACCAGATTCTTGCACTTCATCTGCTATTAGATGATTTTTAGTATTCAGGTAAAGTACTCTAAAATTTTCTACTTCTTTACCAGACATAGTCGCAATTAAGTAATTATTGAGCTCAGAAGATCTACTTATTATTTCAGTATTTTTTATTTCCCCACGAAGGCATCTTCTAATAGCCTCTTGGATCAGTAAAAACTGAATTTCTACAGACTCTGGGATAGATATATTTCTTTCCATTGAAATACTAGTTAGTTTAGCGAAATCTAAATTGACAACATTAGAAAAATCCTTAGTTTCTTCTATTAAAATTTTGGCAATAGTTTTTACATCTTTCCTCGGAATTGCATTGAATAAAATTAATTCTAATAATTCATAATCTTCTAATGCGGTGGGAGATTTCTTAAATCTGTTTTTCAGTCTTTTTCTATGGCCTGTGCTATAATTATTTAAATCTTTCATAATTGAAATCTAAGAAATATACGGAGGGAAATGTAAATTTTGACTAGATAATGTAAATATCTCAAATCCAGTGCTTGTTACTCCTATTGTATGCTCAAATTGAGCCGAAAGAGATTTATCTCTAGTTGTTACTGTCCATCCATCTATTTTACTAAGAATAGTAGAATAATGCCCCGCATTAATCATGGGCTCTATAGTAAAAAACATACCCTCTTCTAAGACTATACCGGTCCCTTTGCGCCCATAATGTAGAACAGATGGTTCTGTATGAAATACCCTACCTATGCCATGGCCGCAATAATCTCTTACTACGGAAAAATTATTTTTTTCAGCATAAGTTTGTATGGTATAGCCAACATCTCCTAAAGTAGCTCCTGGTTTTACTTGCTCTATTCCTAGCATCATTGCATCATATGTTACTTGTACTAATTTTTTTGCTTTAACCCCCACATCACCCACGTAATACATCCTGCTTGTGTCGCCATGAAAACCATCCAAAATAACAGTCACATCTATATTAATAATATCCCCATTTTTGAGCTTTTTATCAGAAGGAATACCGTGACACACAACATGATTTATAGAAGTGCAAATTGATTTAGGAAAGCCTCTATAGTTTAACGGTGCAGGAATTCCGCCCCTTGCAATGATAAAATTATGACATAAATCATTTAAAGTATCGGTAGTAACGCCTTCCTTAACATAGCTAGTAATATAATCTAAAGTTTGCGCAGCCAAAGCCCCGCTGGCGCGCATTTTTGTAACATCTTTAGGAGAATGTATAGTAATAGACATAATGCAGTATAAATTTACTTTTGCCTATTATATTATATAAACTGTAAAAGATCTAGATAGATTTAGTAAAAAAACTCTTAAGAGCCTAAGTAATTCTCATGTTTCTTATCGGATTTAGCATAAAACTCTGCAAGTAGGCCCCGGCAAGTAAGGTTGTTGCACATAATAACTTCGTCCTTAATTAATTCTTGTGTTTTTATTATTGCTATTGCATAATTTTGCCAACTAGAGCATATTTTTCCCACCTTCCTTTCATGCTGAAAAATTTCTTCGCCATTAGCAAAATTCACATCTCTATCAAAGATTAGTTTATATATAAATTTTCTAATTTCGCCTTGTGTTTTTGTGCGGGTAATTACTTCTTGTCCCGTGTAACATCCTTTATCAAAAGCTATGGAATGTAAATATTCTGCTCCATATTCTAAAGGAATAGATTTTTCATATATTAAATCTGTAAAGCCATCTGGTATAGCAAAATTATATTTATCCTCCATGTAGCAATTATTATCATCCCTCTCATTTGGCCGTAAAGATTCGGTAATAATCCTATAGCCCATTTTTTTATATCTTGGATCTTGATATGTTTTTAGTAAGCAAGTATCGTCTTGATTATGCCTATTCCGAGAGTAGAAAATATTCCATTTTGACCCTAAAGATATTTCTACTTTCATATTAATTTTTAAAAATTCTAGCCTTTGTATTAGCTTTTCTGCATAAATTTTATTTACATCTAATATATAAGCACCCACACCTATAGTGCTAATAAATGCATCAAATAAAAAACGCCCCCCTCCGTTTAGAAAATAAGTATATATAGCAAAATCAGGATCCGTCTTTTTGTCAAGTGTTTCTATGTTATTAGAAATTTGAGCTTGCAGGAATCTTGCGGCATCCTCTCCATTAACTATAACTATAGATCTATCTTTTAATAATTGCATCGTATTGTTAATTATATTACGAGGGTATAATATATAATATTTATTATTTTTCTACCCCAAAAAATTCACCACCCTAAAAATTGATAGATCTTTTGTCGGTTGCAAGAGCTGCTTCTCTTACAGCCTCATTTAATGTAGGATGAGCGTGGCAAGTACGAGCTATATCTTCTGCTGCTGCCTTAAATTCCATTCCAAGGGCAATTTCTGCTATGAGAGTTCCGGCATCTACTCCTATTATATGGGCACCTAACACTTCGTCCGTATGTTTATCGGCAAGTATTTTTACAAAACCTTCGGTATGGCCTACTGCTCTTGCTCTACTATTTGCAAGAAATGGGAACTTGCCAACTTTATATTCTCTTCCTTGTTTTTTAAGCTCATCTTCTGTAAGGCCTACTGAGGCAACTTCTGGAGAAGTATACACGACGCTCGGAATAACCTTATAATTAACATGACCAGCAAAACCTGCCATAATTTCTACAGCAGCAACTGCCTCTTCTTCTGCTTTATGCGCAAGCATAGGACCTTCTATTACATCTCCTACTGCATATATATTTGAAATTATGGTTTGAAAAGATGTATTTACTGGGATTCTACCTCTTTCATTTGCTTTAATACCAACATTTTCTAGCCCTAAATTTTCGGTATATGGCTTTCTTCCAGTAGAAAGAAGCACTTTATCTGTAGTAACTTCAGATTTATTGCCAGATTTATCTTCCAGTTTTAATATTACCCCAGAATCTGAGCTAGCGCACTCTGCTACTTTAGTATCAAAGATAAAATTCATACCTTGTTTCAGTAATATTTTATGCAGCGCATCCGAGACTTCTGTGTCCATAGCAGGTACTATTCTGCTGAAATATTCAATTACAGTAACTCTAGCTCCAAGCCTTCTCCAAACAGAGCCAAGCTCCAGGCCTATATATCCTCCCCCTATTACAACTAAAGAAGATGGAACCTGGTTTATATCTAATGCTTCTTTAGAGCTTATAATATTTTTACCGTCAATATTTACGCCTGGAATAGTTAATACCTCAGATCCAGTAGCTATTAGTATTTTTTTCGTTTTAATTATTTGCGTCTCTTGAGAACTTGATTTAATCTCCACCTCCTCTGGCCCTATTATTTTTGCATCACCCTGAAGTTTAGTAATTTTATTTTTGAGAAATAAACCCTCTATTCCTTTGCATAAATCTGCAACAACCTGATTTTTTTTGCCAAGCATTTTGCCTAAATTAAGTTTAGCATCTACTTCAATTCCTATATCTACAAAATGATGTTTAGCTTCTTCGTATTTTTCTGAATAATTTAATAAAGCTTTTGATGGAATACATCCTTCGTTAAGGCAAGTACCCCCAAGAGTAGCCCTTTTTTCTACGCAAACTACTTTAAGCCCTAGCTGCGCTGCTCTTATTGCCCCAGTATATCCAGCAGGTCCGCCTCCAATAATTAATAAGTCGAATTTTTCTTCTTTGTTTTTCATGTAAGCTTTGCCTCGTGTTAATAATATCCTTAATTCATATTATCATAAATCCTTTCGTGCTGCAAAGAATCTAGTAGAGCTAGACGCACAAAAACCTATTATGTCTATTTTATCATTATAAACTTCTACATCATCCATAATTTCTTTATATAGGTTTTTACTGATTTTAGGCGGCTTATTTACTTCTGATCCTATATAAATATTTTCGCTACAATCTCTTATATGTTTAAAATAATCCTGTATATTATACGGGCCTATATTATATTCATCTTTAAAAGATATGATATTTTTTAGCCCAAAATAATGTAGCAAACTATTAAGATCAGCAAGTCTTATAGATGGACGCATTCTATTAGTATAGCCATTTTCCACCTTTTCTTCTATTGCCCAAAGTTTCATTCTTGTTTGAATCATTGTCAGCTCCCCCGCAAAACATCCAGCAAATATACCTTCTGGACTTAGTATTTCTTTTGCCTTGCCCATAAATTCGTTTATTTCATATATTTTTGGTATATCTAGAAAAGAAATTAGTAGATCGCACTTATCCTCTTTGCTGCATTCTTGGTAATTTAGGTAAAATACTATATTTATATCGAAATTAGCAAATAACTTAGCGAGATTTTCTGAAAATACTCCTATAATTATAACTTTTTTTACAAGATTAAGGTTAATATCTTTTACAAGATCCCCTGCTACTGCAAGACCTAAGTTTATATAGCAATCTTTAGAAAGAGATGAATTTATTTGCATTATACAAGCTTATTATTATCAAAACTTATAGACCAACATATGATTCTAAGCAATAGATATATAATACCAATCTTCATTTTTAAATGATCCAAACGAATTTAGCGTACCTGGCTCCTGCGCGAGTATTTACATCTACTAGCGCAACGCCTCGTCCTAAAATTCATTTGTCTAATTTATTCTTACGAATGACATAATGTAGATAAGCAATTCTCATTCTGAGATTACAAGAATACTAAAAATTACTATTATCTATATTATCTTCGCAAATATCTTCTGTATTATGCGTACCTATTATTTTTCGAGTAAAAAATATATTCATATTGATCATGTCTAATTCTTCATCGCTGACAAAATGCTTTGGTATTACTATATATAAAAAAGATAGAATATAGCTAATTAAATTATAAGGTAATGTGGTGTGGACTTGCTCTAAATTAGATATAGTAGAATCTTCTATTAAATAATCTGTTATTTTTGCGTTATTAGTTTTTAAATTAGTATCTTTAAACCTAGTATAAAAAATAATTTTAGGATTTAGGTGACAAGGATTTATCATGACTTTAAATAGTTCTTTTAAGTCTTGTGTATATATTTCTTCTATATCTTCTCTATCAATATAATTTAGCAACATATTCACATCATTCTTACTTAATGCTTGTTTATTGGCGAGTTTCTCGCATGCATTTTTAAGCTTATTATTTGTATGATATAAATATAAATTAGTTAAATTACTCCCTATTAAATCATTTTGTATTTTGACTCCATATTCAATATACGCTTGTACAATTAGAGAGTTATTCAAACTTAATGCTAATTTTAATGGCGTTGGCATATGGGGATTATTGTGATTTGTGTTAATAGAGCCATTTTCTAATAATTTTCTAACTAAAGCTAAGTTGCCTTTTAGAGTTGCTAAATGTAGCGGCAGCCCCAAAGACACTGACATAATATTTACGTTTGCATCATAATCAATTAGCATAAATGCTGTTTCAGTAAGATTTCTTGCGCAAGTAATATGTAAGGGCGTTGTTTTTGTGTCGTCACAAACATTTATATATGCGCCATTTAATATCAAAGTCTTTGCAAGATCAGTGTCTTTTTTTATGCATACAATATGCAAGGGTCTTTTATTATCTTCATCTTGAGCATTAATATCTACATTATGTTTAATTAAAATATTTACTATTTCTTGATGTCCTTCGGAGCATGCTTCAAAAATAGGTGTTCGTCCATTTACATTAGACGAATTAATATTTGCTCCACTATACAGTAACAAATTTACTATATCAGTATTTCCAATTCTACAACTTAGGTGAAGCGCAGTATCTCCTATGCAATCTTTTTGCTCTATATTTACTCCCTCCTTAATAAGCATATTAGCTATTTCAAAAGAATTTACCTCGACTGCATATTGTAATGGAGTTCTGCGAGTTATAGGCTCTGGGTAATTTTTATCCGCACCTTCTTGAATTAAATACCTACAATATTCTAAATTTTGCGAGCTTGTAGCTAGCAAAAGTCTTTGATTAAGATCATATACATCCATACAAAATAAGCGTCTATTGGAGTTACTGGTATACTTATATTATTCTTCACTTAAAAAAAAATCAAGCAATTTAGAAAAAATTAATATAATTTACTTATTATTAGACAAATGAATTTTAGGTCTAGGCGTAGTAATTGTATAAATACTCACGCAAGGAGAATATCCGCTCAACTGGTTTAGATCATTTGAAAAAGAAGATTGGCATAATTAGTCACAACGGCCAGAAACTTATATAGGAAGCTCTACCGTAAAACTTGCCCCAAGCTCTC
>JANRMA010000028.1:0-10144 GCA_033762035.1 Rickettsiaceae bacterium | reverse complement strand
TTTTAATGCCTCTGCTAGAGCCTAATCCTAATATTATATTAACAACTAAAAACCCAATAAAAATCGCTGAATCTATATCCATATTTCCTAATCTATTTTATATATTCTTATCTAATCTCTGGCATCATCCTGGCGCTTCTTTGTCATTCCCTCGCTCCGTCTCATTGTCATTCCCACGAAGGTGGGAATCCAGAATAAATATTTCCTGGATCCCCTTTTTCAAGGGGATGACAAGGCACAGAGAGTCATTCCCACTCTTCTTTGTCATTCCCACGAAGGTGGGAATCCAGTCTCACCATTCCCTGGATCCCCTTTTACAAGGGGATGACAAGAGGCAAATCTGTCATTCCCACGAAGGTGGGAATCCAGTCTCACCATTCCCTGGATCCCCTCTTTCGAGGGGATGACAACTGCGATACCTAGTCATTCCCACGAAGGTGGGAATCCAGAATAAATATTCCCTGGATCCCCTTTTTCAAGGGGATGACAAGGCACAGAGAGTCATTCCCACTCTTCTTTGTCATTCCCACGAAGGTGGGAATCCAGTATTACCATCTCCTGGATCCCCTCTTTCGAGGGGATGACAAGGGGCAAATCTGTCATTCGCTCGCAGTAACGAATCCAGTCTTACCATCTCCTGGATCCCCTTTTACAAGGGGATGACAAGTGGCAAATCTGTCATTCTTTGGCTCCTTACCATTCGCTGGATCCCCTTTTTCAAGGGCATTACCTCTAAATAATTTAATATAGCAGAATTTTATTTTAATACAAGTAAATTTTTTCTAAAGAATTTAGCATTGCCTAGAAACAGTTGATTTTACAATAGACTTCTTTGGAAACTGTAATCTATGTATCTAATCAAGCTAGATCAAGCTAGTAGACCTGCTACTTAAATTATTGCACTAGTTACAACTATAAGTTATTACTATATTTATTACCACTTAAAAGATGTAAAATTTGTAATGGAGGATGTAGAGAATATCAATATTTTAAATAGTCTTAGTTCAAGGCAAAGCTCTATCCGAGGATTTGCTATATCTAGAGATGAATCATTAAGTAGAATAGAAAAAATCTATGAAGAAGCAGTATCTCATTATAATTTTAATAATTTTGAAGCTGCGGAATATAGTTTGCGCTCTTTATTAAAAATAACTCCTATTGGATATTGTCCTCTTCCTAGTGTTTTAAAAATCACTGATTATGGTTTTTGGATAATCAGGTCCTTACATTTACTTGCAAAAATACATTTAGCGGAGGAATATTTTTCCAATAATCTCCGTACTAATAATTACCCTAAAGCAGCTGGAATATTTCAATATTGTGCAAAATTTGTTTCAAAATATAATCTGCAATATTTAGAAGATGGTATTGAGATAGATTTTCTAGAGGAGGCTTATAGAATAGAATATATATTTTTATCTAGTGCTTATATTCAAAATTTAAACCTGCAAAATCCTGAGTTTAAAACGATAGGATATGAGCCACTAATGCACAAAGAGAGAATAGAGCTTTATAAAACAAAACTTGATTATATAAGGTGTTATATATCATCAAAATTATCTGAAATAGATTCCTTTAAATTGATGCAAATTTCACAAAGAGCTAAAATGACTGAGAATTTATACCAAGAATCTATGGATTTTTTTATAAATACCACAAGATATAGAAATCATAATATAGGATTTTTGCAAACAATCATAAGAGATTGTAAAAATTTAATAGGCGATCCTCCTTGTAAATATAGTATTATTGGCTTCGGATCTCTTGCTGGGGGCAAAATGACCCCATGGTCTGATCTTGAATTTGCAATTTTGATTAAGGAGGAAAGTTCAGAATATAAAGAATATTTTCGTATTCTTAGCATATTGTTTCATATTGCAATAATAAATCTAGGAGAAACTCCTCTACGTAGCCTTGGTGTAACTGCTTTGAATGATTTTCGTAGTAAGAATAAAGAAGATGATTGGTTCTGGGATGATTTAACAAATAACGGATTGAAATTTGATGGCCCAGCTCATTATTCATGCAAAACTCCTCTTGGAAGGCAGGGTCGATACTCAGTAGACTTAGGTAATGGGGTAGTGATTTTGAAGCCAGATTTTGAATTAATACTAACTCCAAAACAAATGGCAGAATTTCAAAGGGAAACAAATAACAGAGAGATAATATCTTTTGAGACTGACCCGCACCTTATTCTTGCTTTAAGATCGACTATTCTTATAGATGGAGCACAGAAGCTTCTTGATTTGTACAGAACCGAAATGTCAAATATAGTAAGTAGCAACATAGTAAAATCTAGAGCTATAGAAAAACTAAAAGAAGACATAGAAAATTTTCAGATAAAATTAGGAGATGAAGAAGAGGGTAGGCTAATTGAAGTTAAAAAAGATTTTTTTAGAATAAGCGATAGAATAACAGAAGATCTTTCTATTTACTATCATATAGTTCCAGATGTAGGTAGCGCCAGCTTATCTAGCTGGGAAGCTATAGATAAAATGTCTGCAAAGCGCACCAGAAACGAAAACAAAAGTCGCATACTAAGTAGCGAGGGTGCCAATAATTTAAAGTCATCTTTAAGTATAGCATGCGAGCTTAGGCTTCGTACTTATGCTCATAATAAAGGACAGATAGAAACTATGTGTATTTATGAGCCTCTTATAACTGATAGAGAAATAGAGAAAGAAAACTTAATCAAAGAAATCTTTTATATAAATGACACAGAAATACTGCATTATTTTTACTGCGTTATGTTGCAAACTCAAAATCTATTGAGAGAATTTTGTAATAATTTTTCCAAGGCATCTGAGATAAATATAAAAAATAGCCCTTTAATAGATATTAGTAATTACACTAAAGCAATGATTCACTGTAGGTTTTTAGAATATGACAAAGCTCTAACCTATATGGAACTTGCAAAAGAAGAATATTCGAGCAATATATCTTTTTTAACAGATCTATATTTATTGTACCATAAAACTGGCAGGGCAGATAAAGCTATTGATGTGATGAAGCATTACATCATCTTACAAGAAGAAGAAGGAATGACGGGGGAGCTTGAGAGAGCAAGAAGCTGTAATGATCTTGCGATTTCATATCAAGCAAATGGAAATTTAGAACAAGCTTGTATATATTACCATAGATCTCTTGAAATATATACTGGCTTAACAAATTCTAATATATTTTCTTCTAATGATCTATCCATCCTATCCTCTTTATCAAGAACTTATAGTAATTTTGCCTCCTTGTTACTGAAACAAGGAGATTACGAAAATTCAATAATGCAATCTTATATGGCTCTGGAAATAAAGTTAAAATTATATATAAACCACCAATATCATCCGTCAATCGCAAAAACTTATGCTAATTTAGCCGCTGGGTTTCAAGGAAAAAATGATTACGAAAAAGCTTTTGCATATTATAATGAGTCCCTTGCAATTTACATTAAGGCTTATAAAAACTATCCAAACCACCCATCTATTGCTAAGCTTTATGGTAATTTAGGCTCTTTAAGTTATCAAGATAAAAATTATGATATAGCAGTTGAATATTATAATAAATCTCTATCAATTTATAGTAATTCTTATCAGCATTATCCGCATCACCCATCTATCGCATCTATTATATTAGATTTAGCTCGTAGTTATTTTAAAATTAGAGATTGGGATAATAGCAGGATTTATTGTCAAAAATCTCTAGAAATTTACACACTATTAGATCAATTAGATATAGATCACGAAGGTATAGTAAAATGCAATAAATTATTTAGTAAAATAAATAAGTATTTCTTGAGCTTGTCTTCTTCTATAGCTGATTATAAGGGTATTTCTAGGCAAACTAGTTTGGGAGATTCCCAAAACCCATTTTGTGAAGAATATTTATCTCAGGAGTTGGGTATTAAATTTGGCCAGTTTATATTTGCAGAATCTTCAAAAAATACAGCAGATGAAACAGCGACTCAAGATATTATAGGAGAGATAGGAGATTATTCCTGAATCATCTAAAAATACTTCGAATGGTATTAGAGCGAAGCCAAAATTGCACAAGCGCTTTAGCTCCGTATTTTATACACGATATCTTGCCGCGATGAAAGGCTAATAGAAAATGCATTACATGCACTAGAATCCTTAATGCCGTTTATAGAGCAGCCGAACTGAACTAAAGCCGGCGGGCGGGTGCATTGAGTAGCATGGGCGAACTATAGACTAACTACTTACGAAGACATAACTAAAGCTACCTTTTCATGAATACACGAAAAAGTCACATTATTTTTTTTTCGATCAAATTAATAGTATTTTTTATACCATATATTTTGAAGAAACTACCTAATCTTGGGCCTTCTTCTTGGCCAAGAAGAATCATATATATATCCTTGAAGAAATCTCGTAAATTTTCATATCCCGCCCTCATTCCAATATCATAAATCATAGTTTGTAACTCTTCGGCAGTAATATTATAGTCAACAGAGTCAAGGCAAGATTTAATCTCTTCTAATAACTTTATCTGTGTATCATTAGGCTTAATATAGGTTTTTTTAGCTTTAATAAAATTATTATAATAATTTAAGGCGTAAGACACTAGCTTATCCAAATAAGGTGCATTATTTGCATTTACTTTATTATTATAGTTACTAATAAACCCCCATAATACATCTTTATTTTCAGGGTTACAGACTGATGCTAAATTTAACAAAATGGCAAAACTAATATCATATGTTTCTACTATAGGCACATTTCCTGAATGTATATGATGCAAAGGATTGGTAATTTTTTTAGCAAAATCTTGTTCTGTATGATATTTTCGGCTAAAGCTTATATATTCATCTACATTTTTTGGTATAATATCAAAATATAATTTCTTAGCCTTGCTAGGGGAATGATAAATAAATAGCCCAAGGCTTTCTAAAGGGGCGTATTGAAGCCATTCGTCAATAGAGATACTGTTGCCTTTGGATTTAGAGATTTTTGCTCCAAGCTCATCTAAAAATAATTCGTAGAAAAATTGTGCAGGAGCCAGGCCGCCTAAAATAGTACATATATCAGAATAAACCTTACTATTTGGCATATGGTCTTTTCCGTACATTTCGTAGTCAACATCAAGCGCTGCCCATCTCATACCAAAATCTGGCTTCCATTGGAGCTTACATTTACCTTTTGTTACTTCGGATTCTACTATTTCTCCATAAGGATTTTTATAGACTATAGTTTTAGAATCTTTTTTTACCGCAAGTATTTCTGTTTGAAGTACTTGCCCGGTTTTTTCGCAAATAGGCATAAAAGGAGAATAATTAGATGCTCTTTCTTCCCTTAGGGTAGGTAGCATAACATCCATTATCTCTTCGTATTTATCTATTACTTCGCACAATTTAGCATCGAATATACCTGCTTTATATGTTTCTGTAGCGCTCATAAATTCATATTCAAAATTAAATGTATCTAAAAAAGAGCGTAGTTTGGCATTCATGTAATGCCCGTAGCTTTCATGAACCTTAAAGGGATCTGGAATGCTAGTTAGTGGCATATTTATAAATTCCTTCAACATCTCAGGATTTGGGATATTAGAAGGGATTTTTCTCATACCGTCTAAGTCGTCGGAAAAACAAATTAACCTTGTTGGTATATCGCAAATTTGCTCAAAAGCTTTTTGTACCATTATTGTACGGGCTACTTCAGCAAATGTCCCAATATGCGGAAGTCCAGAAGGGCCATAGCCTGTTTCAAAAAGAACATAACCTTTTTCCGGCGTTTTGTGCTTAATTTTAGATAAAATTTTAAATGCTTCAATAAAAGGCCAAGAATTACTATTTTGCGCAGATTTTATTTGCTCTTCTGTGAATTTTATGTTCATATATTTATTTAAAGAATCTTTAAGCAGTAAAATAAGATAATTTGTATATGATGTCAAATATTCTAGACAAACAACATCAGAGATCCGGTCAGAGAATAGGGATTTTCTTATTTTTTATATCTTGTTTCGTAATTTTAGCTGCTTTATTTATAGACTATGTCCTAGGTTTTGAGGCTTGTATATTATGTATATACGAACGTATTCCTTATGGTTTTATAGCTATATTTTCTTTATTGTTATTTTTAATACCTTCTAGATTAAAGCTGCTTTTATTGTTAAATATGCTTTGCTTTTTTATAGGTGAATCTATAGCAGTTTATCATGTTGGAATTGAAAGGAATTTATGGAATCCATCGTCTCAGTGTAGCTCTCAATTTTCTATATCAGATGAATTAAGCTTAGAAGATTTTAAAAATCATTTACATAATGCAAAATTAGGAGATTGCTCTAAGCCCGCAATGCATATAATAGGACTTAGTCTTGCTGAGATAAATATGATATTAAATTTTGTGTTAATAATATTTTTAATTTTAGAATATAGGAAATTGTGAAAAAGCCATTATTTAATCCAGAAAAAATTATACATGAGATTATTAGGGTAGATTATGCTGGCGAGTTTGGGGCCGTAAGAATATATCAGGGTCAGTTAGATGCGGTAAAAGATCCAAAGACTTCGGCGGAAATAATACATATGAAGAAGCAAGAAGATATACATTTAGAATTTTTTACCAAAAAAATGCACCAAGAATCAGTTCGCCCTTCAGTTTTGATGAATTTATGGAGCTTTATGGGTTATTCTCTTGGGCGCATCACCGCACAAGCAGGAGCAAAATACGCCATGATTTGCACAGAGAGCGTAGAATTAGTGATTGAAAAACACTATCAAAATCAAATAAATTTTCTAAAAAGCGCTAAAATAGAAAAAGAGTTGCTAAAGAATATCCAAAAATTCCGCGAGCAAGAAATAGAGCATAAAATTCACGCTGAAGAATATACTAAGTCTTTCTTAGCTATTGATTATTTTATTAAAAATACTATTAAAACTATATGTAGTATAGCAATATTTTTAAGTAGGAAAATATAAATAGGGTTTACTGAAACCTTGTACCAATGTCGCTAGACCCATTAAAACTAAATTTATCTAAAAATTTTAAATATACTTCGTCTTTTAGCGTAGTTCTAAGAGCAGAACAATATCTATGTATAAATAGTTGGCTGCCGAATTTGATCTTAACATCATAATCAGACTTTATATTTTGAGAATTAATTGAGTGCATTGTATTGAACATCTTATTATTTTCCATAATATTACTTAATTTAAATTCTAGCAAATAATTAGCGGGTTTATATAATTTTAACTATATCTCAATATTTACCTTGTGTATAGTAATTATTACTCAATATCTTTTTCTTGCGCTATACTTGTTGCAAAAATATTGTATTTTCCTTCATATAATCTTAAAAATGTTTTATAGACAAGAAATTAGTTGCATAAATTCTACGCTTATTATTTATATTGCTATGAAAAACAGCTATTAGCTTTATTCTCGTGCAAATATATTGTTTAATAAAAGATGAAGCTTGAGTCTGATGGATCTAAAAATTTATCACTTGCAGCACATAACAACTAAAAAATATTTTTACGAGGTACAAATGCAAAATTTTCAAAATATAATGTTTAATTCAGACTTAATGGGATTAAATGAATTATGGCAAAAAAATTACGAAACAATAGTAAAAGCTAATCAGATTAACGCAGAAAATCAACAAGCTATTTTCAAAAGATTAGGGGAGATTGTTCAGAAACAAATAACTGAGGCAGTTGAAGCAACTCATGAGATTTTAACATCCCAAAGTCCAGAGCAATGTCTTAATAAGCAAAATCATTTTATGCAAGCTTCTACTAAAAACATAATGTCAGATTCAAAAGAAGTTGCAGAAATGTTTTCTAAGGCAAATATGGAAGTCTATGATATTTTTGTAAAAAGAACAAAGGATAATATTGTTCAGACTTCCAAAAAGACAGCTAAAGTATAAATATTTAAGTATTTTTAGAGGCAAGAAGATTCGGAGTGTTTATGAAGAAAAATATTGATACATCCGAATCTTTTGAGCAACTTATCTCAACTAGTAAAAAAACTACAATACTCCCATTTTTATTATTATCCAAATTTTATCTACTTTCTTTGCAAAATGCTTCAATGTCAGCAGCAGAGCTAATAGATACTATGCTAAGCTCCGGATGGCTTGAGCGAAATAAACTAGATAAAACCTTCCCAGGACCAACTTCTAATACTCTAGATGCTTTTGAAGCTATGATGTCCATGGTACCCTTCCATAATACTGTGCCAGGAATTTGTAATACCAAAGCTTCTTTTAAAAAACCTCCATCTTTAGACTCTTTTAACGAAACATTATCAATGATGAATGATTCACTATCCCTAATGCTAACATTACGAAGAAATGCATCCATATTCACAGAAGCTTCACGCATTAATTCTGAGTGGAATGCACTACTTACCCGCAATTTTACTGCCTTTATGCCAAGTGCTTTAAATCGTAAAACCGAATAATCTATAGCTTCTTCTATACCGCTAATAACTTTTTGAGTGTTGCTATTATCATTTGCTAATTGTACAATTCCATATTGACTAGCTTCTTTTAGTATTGTTGAGAATTGTTCTTCTTTTGCTCCTATAATTGCAGCCATGGATCCTTTATTCCTATCTCCGCATTCTTTCATCAGTTCTCCTCTTTTGCGCAAAATTTTCGCACAATCAGCAAGTAAGAAGCAATTACCAGCGCACATTGCAGAATATTGCCCAAGTGAGTGTCCGGCAGATAGATTGCATATTTCGTTATATTTAACTCCTAGAGCCTCTTCTAATACTCTAATACCCGCCATAGATACTGCCATAATAGCAACCTGAGCATTTTCTGTTTCAAGTAATAGATCTTCTGGTCCTTCAAACATAATTTTAGAAATTTTTAAATTGAGTGCATCATCTACTTCATCTATCACATCTTTGGCACTTCTAAAATTTTCATATAAATTTTTTCCCATTCCGATATATTGAGATCCTTGACCTGGAAAGATAAATGCATTATTCATATTCTACTCTTTTGCTTTTATAAATTTATGAAACATATTATATCTCTCTTTTTTATTTGCGTAATAACTTTTTTTGCCCTATCTGCGAAGGCGGATATTGTATCTATAGCAGAAACCTATCAAAAGGGTAATTTACATAAAGCTATTTCTTTATCTAACCATCATAAATATAAATATCTTCATTTGTACCTAAAAGCGTCTGAATTTTTAGAAAAAAATAATAAGGCTTCTTTTGAAACTATAGCGCATTTTTTAGCATCTTTTCCGGATTTACCTATTAAAGAAGAGCTTATAGTAAAATTAGAAAGTAAAATCCTTAGTAACACTAGTAAAAATGCTATAATTAAGTGGTTTACTCATAATAAGCCTAAAACCCCAAATGGCTATATAAGTTTTTACAAAGCTGCAACGGGTAAGATCCACAAACAAGAAGCTATGGATACGATAATAAAAAACGCATGGATATATGGCGAGTTTGCCAAAAATGAAGAAACAGCGTTTTATGAAAAAAATAAATCTATATTAAATCAGTCTGATCACGCAGATAAAATCTCAGAATTATTGCGAAAAAATAATATAAAAGCTGCAACTGGGTTGCTATATTTGGTAAATAAAGACTATAAAAAAGCCTTTATTGCGTGGATTGCAATAATCCAAAATAAACCTGACTTAGAAAGGGCTTTTCATGAAGTAAGAGGTAGTTATAAATATATACCAGGGTTACTCTACGCATATCTTAATTTACATAAAAAAGCCGAGCCTACAGAAGAATTAGTTTCCCTTCACCAAAAAACTCCAAAAAACTCTGTATACCAAAAAGAGTGGTGGTCTTTAAAGAACTATTTAGCGCGAGAGCTTATAGATAGAAAAAAATTTGCACTTGCTTATAAAGTAATAACCTCTCATGCTAATATAGAAAAAATCGATTTAGTAGATGCGGAATGGTTAGCCGGATGGCTTGCATTAGAGTTTTTAAATAAACCAGAACTATCCAAAAAGCATTTTAAGATAGTTGAAGAAAATGCTAGAACATGCATATCTAGGGCTCGTGGTAGTTACTGGCTTGCAAGAAGCTATGCGAAATTAGGCGATAAGATAGGCGCAGAACTATTATATAAAAAAGCTGCAAAATATGGTTATAGTTTTTATGGCATGCTAGCTGCGCATGAATTAGGCTATAAAAACCTT
>JANRMA010000027.1:0-2524 GCA_033762035.1 Rickettsiaceae bacterium | reverse complement strand
TGTGATTTTGCTTATGGCGTTTCTTGTTGTTTGTAGTTTTTGATTTTGAGAAGCCAGAAGATAGAAGATGCAGTAGGACTAAGATCGCTATATAATTCTACTAGGGTGTTTTTTTGCTGGTGTATCTCTAATATGGATCTCTCCATTTCATTGATACTCATTCTTATTTATTTTATTCTGCATATTCCATAGATGAGATTTCAAATCATCTTCATATCTTGCTATCTCATCCAAAGATTTATATAAAGACTCGAGTTTGATATCACCAAATCCTGCGAATTTATGCTTTTGATTAAAGGATGCAAGTTTACTTAAAGGAGTTAAAAACCTAGATGATATCATGAATTTCAACGAAGAGATGAGATCATATTCTATTTTACGACCAGAAGTTAAATCTTCTATTGCCTTATCTAGCTTATATATCTCGAACATTCTATCCATAATCAAAGATGCGCCGTAATTCTCTCGCCTGATCTCTTTCATGCTAGATGAAGAAAATAACACCTCTCCAGACATAGATTTAATCAAATTCGCACCTAAAGTATAAAGAGCAAGCTTTTCTTCTTCTGTATCAAAAGAGCCTAAATTTTTCACAACCTGCTGCCTTGGCTTCTTGGTAAGAGTATCTCTGTATGATTTAACTATAGAAACATAAGAATTAGTTCTTCCTTTGGTAGTTTTGAGATACATAATAAACGTCCTGTACAAAAAACCTAAAAAAAGATACATGCCTTATATAATAAGGGGCGCACGGGAATGAACTGTCAAAGTGGGGGAAAAACTCTAGTTTTGGAAGAAGTCTATTCTATTGCCTAGGTTCCTGATAGTTAATTTTGATCATAATTTCCAAATTCCCAAAAAAGATCTATTGGCTGATAATCTATTTTAGAAATTTTGGGTGTATTTTCCTCTTCCCATGATTCTAAGTTTCTTTTATTTTTGGGTACTGATCTATCCAGTGCATATTCGTCTGCAGATAATCCCACAAAAATTGTTAGATCTTGGGGAAGATTTGAAAAAGGGCAATTATATATTTTTTCTTGAGTATATAGCAAATCTAAATCCTCTATATTAGGATTTAATGGATCAAGATTAGGCGCATCTCCAGTAGTATTATTAGAAATCATTGGAGTACTAATCTCCTGGGCTTCTCCTTCTGCGGGCTCCTCTGTTATATCAGCTTTATCTAATAGATCTAAAAGTGATTTGTTTGCTAGCTCCTGTGAGTTGATCTTTGTCTCATATTCCATTAAGATTTTTGCTATCTCTAGCGAGTTATCTTCGGTGGCATAATGTAAAGGAGTTTTCTTCAGAAAATCTAAATGATGTACATCTACTTTATCATTTTTTAATAAGCTCTTCACCATTTCAAAATTTCCATTTTTTACCGCAATATGAAGGGGGGATTGTTTAAAGCTATTTTCTTGGTTTACACTAACCCCATTCTTAATTAAAAGATCTACTACTTCAATATGGCCATACTCACATGCAGCATGAATGGGTTTATCTCCATATTTATCAGACAAATTAGGGGAAATATGTTTCAATAAAGCTTTAGCCATTTTAGCATACCCTTTTTTACAAGCAATATGTAGTACTGTATTCTTATCTAGCAAGGTCTTTGCACTTAGCCCATATTTTATTAACATGATTGCAAGATCTATATGATTATTACTAACGGCAATATGCAATGCATTGCCTTTGGCGATATGATGCCTTATATACATATCTGCACCGTTTTCAATTAAGATTTTTGCCACTTCTGTATTGCCATTTTCGCAAGCAATCTGCAAAGCTTTAGATTTAATTTGGCAAGAACCATTCAGGCCCGTACCTTTGGCAATTAGAGTGGATACAGTACCACAATGATTATTAGCAGAGGCTAAATATAAGACAGAGATTTGCATATTATTTGCTAAAGCATTGATATTTGCATTATTTTTTATTAACATACTAACAATATCTTCATAGCCATAAGCGGAAGCTATATGTAGAGGTGCGTATTGATAGGCCAAAGTACGTGCATTAATTTCTGCTCCGTTTTCAACTAGTGTTGTGGCTATGGCATTACACCCCCACTTGCATGCCAAGTGAAGAGGAGTAATATTATCAGCTGCTCTGCAATTAACATTAGCATGATTGCTCAGTAGTAGCTTGACTAATCCATGATTATTTTTCCTGATGGCAATATTTAGAGGAGTATTATTTCCATTTTTGTGATTTACGTCTGCGCCAGCTTGAATTAATATCTTAGCAGCCCCAATATCTTCTGTTTTAATTGCAAAAATTAATTCTGCATCAATTAGTCTTGCAACTAATTTATCAAGCACATCTATCTCTTGCTCGTTGATTTCATCTTCCATTTTACTATTATTTATATTACTTAACAAATTATGCGATTATAGAGTATTTTACCTAGCGGTCAAACTAGTTATCTTAGGGGCGATATTTTGCATCTAATTAATTTCTTGTTATAATATACAATCCTTACTTAATATAAAAACTATTTTATTAGTATACTAAA
>JANRMA010000026.1:0-7349 GCA_033762035.1 Rickettsiaceae bacterium | reverse complement strand
AAAGCTAGAAAAGGAGCTGATAGGTGCTTATGAAGATGCTATAGCTGATAAGATAGATAGATTTAACGAACAAGCTCTTAGTAATAGTATTTGGGCTTTAGTGACAAGTTATTTTATTCGTGATTCTCTTAGTCAAATTAAAGTAAATTTGATTCTTAATTTATTTAATAAATATCTGGAAAATAATGAAATCAATACTGCAGAGGCTCATCAAATCCTCACAGCTTACTATATAATGCATCGTGGTTTATTCTTCGATTTCTTAGCACAAGAAGATATAGAGAGACTGGAGGCGATGTGTAAAAATGATAATTCTAAATCTAGTAGATTACACAAGAATTTTCTAAATAATCTCTCATTGTTATGTAATACTCAGCTCATTTCTGAATATTATCTTAAAGGTATATATGCCCCAGTAGATATTTTTTGTCCTGAGTATAATTTAGTGATACAAGTAGACGGACCAACCCATTATTATCATGGATCATCTAATCAAAATAATAAAATAACTTTTAGAACTAAACTAAATACAAAAATTCTTGAATTAGCTGGTTATATAGTAAAAAGAATTAGTTATAAGGATTTAGATCAGGATAAAGAAGGTGATTTATTAAGTGAAGTAATTCAAATGATAGAGTCAATCAAGCCCGCTAATTCTCATGAAGAATCTTCTCGCAAAAGAGGGGGAGATGCAAAAGATGATGGTATAGAGAAGGGCAATGCGATCGAAATCTTCTTTATGTATAACCATAAAGAAACTTTAGAATATTTCAATAGAGTGCATAACGAAACTGTACAGTCCTACATGTATTTTAGGGCATTGAACTATATCGCGGCTTTGCCTTTAGCAGAGGAAGTGCTAAAAATAGAGCCAAATAACACGTATATATTACTTGATGCAGGACTGAATTGTTCGAGATTAAAAGATTTTAACAAAGCTTTAGGATATCTCGAATTAATTACAAGCATGGAATCTGATCAAGTTCTAATATCATATGCTTTATTTAATATAGGCGCAATCTTATGCGTTAATAATAAACATAAAGAAGCTTTAGGATATTTCAATAGAATACAAGATAATACCGTAGGTTCTGCGATAATTTTAAGATCTAAAGCTTTAAGTTATTACTATTTAGAGATGTATAATGAATCAAAAAAATGCTTTGGCGCCCTTATAGAAATGAATGAGTTTCTACTGGAGTCGTATTTGCATCTAGCGTATATATTTGAATATGAAAACAATGACAAGAAAGCCTTGGCTTATTACGATATAGCATTCAGATATGCTAATGACAATATTATACATTCTAAAATATTATTTAATAAAGCCCGAATTCACGCAAAGAATCATAATTATGGATTAGCAAAAGATTTTTTTATACAAGCAAGCTTAACAGATCCAAAAAATATAGAAGCTGAAATTCAGGAAGGTAATATCACAAGGACAATAGAAAGCCTAAATAGAATAAGAGTATATGAAACCCAAAAAAATTCTGCATCATTAGAAAATATATCTAAAGATGATAAGGTTTTAGAATACGAGGCTGCAACAAAAACAATAACAGAAAATAATCTTATTTCAGCTGATATTCCTAGATCTTATCATGACAATATAGATCCAAATCATACTGATGCTTTGTATAATCAGGGCCATATTCTTAAACAGATTCTTGCGCCCAAAGAACAAGTTATAGAGCACTTTGAAAAAATTTTCACACTAGAGCCAGAGCATAAAGAAGCACAAGAGGCTATTAACAAATTAATCAAACGTGAAGTTGAAGCAAATCCAGCTCAAGATATTACTCTAAATGATAGTAGTTTTACAAATAAATCTAGCAGCGGAGAATCTTATATACTTTTTACTCAGTCTCATCAAAACCCCCAATTTGGAAATCACAAGTTTGTATTAAAGACAGAGGCATATAATTTGCATAGCTATTTTAGAAAAGGTATAGATAGTTTTATAGAAAGAGATTTTCAGAATGCTATCGAATACTTCTTTTCATGCTCAAAACTTGCAAAAGATCCTATGCTTCGTTTTGATTCATTATGTAATACCGGTGCTTGCTATGCTAATATTAGTGATCATGCAAAAGCTTTAGAATTTTATGAATATGCACTAGAGATTTACCCAAATAATCACTTCGCTTTGTTTTATAAAGCAATTCTAAGTAATAAATTACGCCAAGATCACCAAGATATATATGATGATATTAATATACAAGGCCTTAATCTACCTGGTATAATGTCAAATAATAGGTTAGATAAAAAATTTGAGTTAAGTTATTACGGCGCGCCATATTACCCTCCAATAAATAACCCTATGCAACCTGCTCCATTATTTAACCCTATATTAGATTACAAAAGTCTGAGAGCTTCTGGATATATTATGGATTACTATTGTGAGGAGGGTGATAATGAATATATCGCAACAAGCACTAGTCAAAATCAAGAATATAAAGAACGATCAAAAGAGGAATATAGTATTCCTCCATCTAGTCTTAAAAAAACAATTCGATTTGCAGAAAAACCAGAGGCGCGTTTTATACCTAGTGTAAGCAAAAAAACGAGCATTTCGATACCTAATAAAAAAAGCAGTAACTCATCTAGTTATCATGACAACCAAGTCAATTTGACTAAAACAGATTTAGAATGGGGCCACGAGTGCATAGCATTAAAAAAATATTCTCAAGCAGTAGAATTTTTTGGAAGGGCTTTAAAGAGCAATCCTTCTAATATAGAAGCTTTATATTATATGTCTTGCGCCTATTATTCATTAGAAAATTATCCACAAGCCCTTGAGTCATTAAACAAAATATTAGATATAGATTCAAATCATATTAATGCTTTGTATAATAAGGGCCTTATTCTTGACAATAATTTTGCAAAGAAAGAACAAGCTATAGAGTGCTTTAAAAAAATTTTAGCACTAGAGCCAGAGCATGAAAAAGCACTAAAGTCTATAAACAAATTAATGGCACTTGAAGTTGAAGCAAATCCAGCTCAAGATAAAACGGAGGTTGAGTTAACTAATATAAATTCTGAAACTGAACAAAACACTCTTAATAATCCTAAAGAATCTAGCGAGATTGCGGGTTCATCGGATACTTTGGAAGATTCTATTGCAAAAGAGAATTCAGAATTACCTGAGGATAAAAAAAGCGCTGAGATGGATTTGCAGAAAAAATCAAAAAAACAAAATGGCGAAGATGATGGCAATTCAACAAATGCAGCAGAGATCTACTTAAAAGAGGAATTATACAAAGAGTCTAAAGAATATACTCCAGAATCCGAACTCAAACTTGACCCTATAGCTCAAGATGAAATCGCCTCTTCGAAAGTAAGGACCTTGGAGCTGGAGTCTCTAGCGGAGCAATTAAAACAAAAACTATCCGGTAAAACTGCAGATGTAAGTCAGGTAGGTACTTTAATAGAAATATCTACTAATATAAAAGCTGCGGCAGCAAAGGAAAAACCCAAAAAAAATAATATAAAGAATCAGACAAAAAAAGAAAGTACGGAGCATCAAAAAATAGAATCTTCACTATGTCGAAATACTGATCAAAAAACGTCTGAGAATTCTAGTCATGCCGCCCCCCTCTGCAAAAAAGGATTTAAATCCATAAAATCTGGAAACTACAAAGAAGCTCTGAGATACTTTAATGAAATCATTCAAATCAAGCCTTCGCATGTAAAGGCTCTTTATGGAAAAGCTATTGCGCTCGAGCACGAAAATACAGAAGAAGCTATCAAGTGCCTTGAGAGAGCTTTGGAATTAGATGCAAACTATCCAGGTGCGCAAGAATTAATTAATAAATTAAGAGCAAGAAAACAAAATGGTGAAGATGAGGGCAATTCAACAAATACAGGAGAGATATACTTCCAAGAAGATGAGAAAGAGGAAGGATGGCAAGAGTCTAAAGAATATACTCCGGAATCCGAACTAAAACTTGACTCAATAGCTCAAGATGAAATCGCCTCTTCGCAAGCAAAAACTTTAGAGCCGGAGCTTGCAGAAGAGAAAGTGGGCGAGAAAAACATTGTTGCTACAGAGGAAGTAACTCAGGATATAAATAGTGAAATAGCAATATCTTCTACAATAAAACCTAAGACAAAAAAGAAAAAACACAAAAAAAAGAAGGCAAAGGATCATGCAGAAGAAAAAACTGAGCATCCATCTAAAATAAGCGAAGAAGAAAGTCTTGATCAGGAAAAAATAGATAAATCTATAATTAATTATCAAGATCAGATAACTTCTGATGCGGATATTATTTCTGAGCAAGAAAGTGGCGATAGATCCACTCAACCTACAGACCATATGCAAAATCTACTTTCACCTGATAATTATATTAAGAAATTCTACGATCTTTGCTCTAATCATTTAGATAATGGCCAACCTCATAAAGCCGAAAGATTACTAAAAGTAGCACTTAAGGGCGATTCTGATTCAGCAGCACTTGAGGGCGATTCTGATTCATTCGGACTAAACCATTTGTTAATGAAGGCTTTATATCAATCTTGCAAATATGATGAAGCTATTAATGAAGGGCAATTCTTAATAAATAGAGTGAATAAGGATTATGATAAATTGTCTCCATTAGGGATTATTTACTCATGCTATCAAGCAAAAAAAGATTACAAGAACGCGCGCGATATTATTTCCTCAATTTTAAACATATTCGATAATTTGAACTTAGAAGAGTATAGTCCAGAAGAACAGGATGAACTAAAGCAAGATAGAGCAACATACGCCCAGGAATTAAGTAATCTAGAAAAAGCAATTCCTGAAGATTTAAGATCAAAGGCTGAAGAGCATTTTAAAAAATCAGAGTTTACCAAAGCAAAAGAGATATTAGCAAGTTTCTTAGAAAATGAAATGACTCAAAGTGATCATTATCATCTTGGCTATATTTTATACGAAGAGGGAGATCTAAAGAATGCACTAGCGCACCTCAGTAAGGCAATTAAAATTAAAGGAGAATACACAGCAAAAGTCTTTTTTGCAGTTGGAAAAATATACTTTAGTAACAGTCAATATAATCACGCGAAAACATATCTAACAAAGTCTTTAAATATTGAGAAGTCTCAAAATAAAATCTCAGAAATTCAAGAATGGATAGAAAAAGTAGAATCAAAGCTTGCGATTAAGGCTAAAGCACCTACTTTAAATACAAAAGAGCAAGGAGAAATGTCGGATATAGGTGAAGTCCAAAATCTTCCAGAAAAGAGTATTATCGAAGGGAAAAAAGCTTCTAGAAAAGTATTGTCAGAAGATATTAATTCGATTGAAGGCCGCATGAATTTAGCTAGGGATTTATTTAACGAAGGTAAGTACGATGAAGCTATTAAAGAAGCAGAAATGGCCATCTATCAACATAGCTCAGAGCATCCCCATTTATTAGAGATAATTGCCGCCTCTTGGGAGGCTAAAAAAGATTATCAAAAAGCATATGAAATTTATTCAAAAATATTAAGTCTATACCATTATGGAGAAAAAGATGATTATGACGAAAAAACACTAAATTTTATAGAATCAATAAAATCTGATCTAAGTAATGTACAAGAACACTTATATACCGAAGAAGAAAAAAAGAAAAGGGAAGAGGTTATTCTTGACGCATCCGCTACAAAAGAAAATATCTCAAAAGATGAGAGTGATTCAAGCGCAAGGCGATATGAAGAAGATGCATTTGTTTTACCCGAAGAAAGCCTAGGAAAAACCTCTGACATATCAGAATATTCTGAAAAAGCTCCTAAGAAGGAAGAGGTTGTAGAGTTATTAGAAACAAAAATAGAAGATGCGGATTATTTTTCCCAGAGTAAAAAACTACCGCAAGATCTTAATGAAAAGGAGAATTTATTGGAGCAAAATACTAACCAACAGCTTAACCAAACTAATTTAGCTAAATCTGAAAAAAAGGTAAAACAAAATATATTAGACGCTTTAAAACTAGGTGAGTTAGGGGATGCAAAGCATCGAGTAAGTAATTTAGAGACAGCTATATCAATGATAGATAAAGCTATTGACGATCTTGAGACTCAACAAAAAGAACAATTATTTAATATTTTAACAAAGTTAAAAAATAGCACTCATAAAGCTCTATTAAAAGATATAGATCCTAGTGATACACCAAAATTAATGTTCTATTTAACAGAATTAAAAGGTATTTTGTTTGCAAAAGCGAATCAATGCCAAAAGGCAGAGGAAATATGTGAATATTTACTTGATACAAATTATGATGCAACTAATATATGTTCCTATTTAATGACTGCCTTATATTCTAATGGAAAAACTGATGAAGCTATTATTCTAGGCGAAAAAGTAATATCTAAAGGATCTCCTGCGTCTGAAATTCAAGCTATGATTGGAATATTATATATGGGAAAAAAAGAATATGAGCAAGCTTACAAATCATTCGAATTGACCCTTCCGCAATGCCAAAATCCACAAACAAAATTGAGAATTCAGGATTATATGAGGGAAGCGCTAGAGGAATTAAATAAAGCAAAAAAAGAAAATTTAAACACATCAAACAACTCTGAATGTTTTGAAGCAAAAAAATCCGGCAATAGTCCAGATGATGATTTTCATCTTGGTGCAACTCTTTATGCAAAAGGAAATTTAACAGGCGCTTATTCATTACTTAAGCAGGCAATTGAAAACAAATCTACTCATACTAAAGAAGCTTGTTTTCTAATTGGCCAAATATTTTACTACAATAATCAATACAAAGATGCTAAAAAATACTTTCAAAAGGCTTTAAAACGCGAGCATAACGAGAGTCAAATCTCAGAAATTCAACAATGGATAGAAAAAGTAGAATCAAAGCTTGCGGTTAAGGCTGAAGCACACGCTTTAAATGCAAAAGAAGGAGCAGAAATATCAGAGATAGAAGAAGTCCAAAATATACCACAGACAACTATGGAGCTAGAAAACGTTGAAAATACGCCATCGATATCAAAAGTCGCAAGCCTTGGTGGATGTGTTGAGAGTAATGGTTTAATAGAAGAAGAGCATTCTCAAGATTCAAGTCTATTTGAAAATCCGGTAATAGGCGCTGACTGTACTAGTCAAGATTTGATCTGACGGTTACGTATATTTTGTTACAAATGATAGTCGGATAAGTTATCACTGTCAGATATGTTGTTAATGTAACCTCAGTTTGACGTAAGAAACTCTTGCAAGCCTTGTATACAAAGGACTTTAGTTACAAAATATTCTTGCTTTTATATCGGAGCGCAATAAATTACTAATTTTATGTTCAAAGTAAAAGGTAATTATATGACGCTCCTGGAAGATATATTCTGTTCAATCGATGATTTTTGCAAGAGTTTTGATAATAAATCGC
>JANRMA010000025.1:0-6806 GCA_033762035.1 Rickettsiaceae bacterium | reverse complement strand
TGCTTTATTAATAATATTTATTGCTTCATATTGAGCTATTTGCCCATTTTCGTTAAAATATATCAAAGTACCTGAATGTCTGTAAGCGCCGAAAATACCTAATCCATTTTCAAATGGCAGATCACAAACTGGATCATAAGCATTAACGACTCTAAAATACTTTTCTTCCCTTAATATTACAGGAGCCTCTTTATCCTTCATAACTGCCAAGCACCTAGGCTCGCCAAAACTATATAAATTTATCTTACTTAAATCAATATCTAGATCGAATAATTTTAGGGCGCAAATATGGGCCATAGCACCTCCTAGTGAATGTCCTGTAACATAATAATTTGCATTTGGATGGTTTTGTTTATAAGAGTTTATTATGTCTTTTATTCCCGGCTGGGCAAGCTTATCAGGCCCTTCCCAGCAACTTGCATGAGCCTCAAGAAATCCCTGATGAACATATATTTCTTGATTTTGAATATTTAATTTAGAAGAAAAAGCGGATATGTTGCTTATCCAGTTTACATCATGTTTTGTGCCTCTAAAGGTAATAACGCAAGTATCTTGTTTAAATGCTACAACTGACTTGAAATAAGCATATTGCTGCACAAATATTTCGTTTTCGGCGAAACCCCAGCCAGCAAATGTACCTTTAATAATAGCTGTGCTCTCATAATCTAATTGGGATATAGCTCCAAAAAGATAGATATTTTTGAGTAAGCTTGATGATATTACGTTATTTTCGATTTCATTAACTTCAAATTGATTAATTTGAGATGCGCTTGGAAGCATCTTTCTAGCAGATATAATCCCGAGGTAGGTATCATAGCTAAGCGGGAAAGTTTTAAGGAAATAGATAAATTTAGCAATAGATTCAATGGCAACTCTATTTTGGTGAGGCTCCATATCTGCGCTCGGGAGATCCTTTGATAGAATCTGCATGGGATGTTCTAAGCTAAATAATGTTCTAAGTACTCCTGCTACTCTTACAGGTAAATCCAGTAAATAGTCAATCGAATAAGCTATCTGGGATATAAAGCCTACATCTATCTCAGGAGTAAGAACATCTGCTTGGTAATATTGCACCATTCTTACTACATAATCGTCAACAACTTCATCTATATGAGAATTACTTGTAAAAAAAGATGCTTGGCGTTTTAGATCTTTTAAAACTCGCTCCCTATAGCTATCCTTAAGATATGATTTAAATATCCCCGATGCTGGAATATACTCTAACATAGTTAATATGAACTTATCAGAACTAGTATCTGTAGATTGAACATTACCGCTAGCAAGAGACTGAATAGAGGAAATTGTCATATGCATTAGGCTCTTAAGTCCTTTGTAAAAATTTCTCAATATAATCTCGTTGCTAGATAGAATACTATTTAAAATTTTTTCATTCATCAGATTCATATGATTACGAGCAATTTGGGCTTGAGAAGTTCCAAATCTATTTACAATTTTATTTATTAATTCTTCTTCTTGTGCAAGATGAGCTATTGGAGATTTATCTGCTCCATAATCTATCAAAACTTGCATGATTGAATTTAAAATTGGTAGCTCAGGTGAGTCACTGGAAGTTTGGCTAATTTTTTTTAGAACTATTGCAAGAGGCTTAATTGGCTTATGTGATTCTTGGGGGATTATCTTTGTAAGATTGGGAGAAACTCCGAGGTCAAGAATGTTTCTAACCAGATTAATATTCATTTTATCAATAGCTAAATGTAAAAGTCTACGTCCTGAGTGATCAGCATCATAAATCCAGATTTGATTTTCTCTTAGTAAATTTGGGTTTAGATTCACAGAATCATATCTTCTTATTTGCTCTTCATTCGTAATAAAGCTTATAGGCGTTTTTGGCATTTCAATAATCTTATATTCATGGTTAAAATTTTAATTTTCAAAAGAATCAATAAAGAATTCCCCAAGCAAATCTTTAGACTCCTTGCAATATTCATTTAATTCATCAAAAAGTGCATTATCATCTCGAATGATCGGATCATCATATTCTTTTAATGCTTGAATCTCATCAAATGGAGTTTTTTCTAAAGGACTTTCACCATCTTTTCCATCAGGACATTGAGTTAGAATACACTCTTCAATCCAGCCAGTATTTTTTTTTGCCAGTAATAATAGTACAGCACCAGCACCAGCCACAGCACCAGCCGCAGCAACAGCGCCAGCAACATAAGCACCAGCAGAATAAGCAAGATAAGCACCAGCAGCCCCGCCGCCAGCAGCCCCGCTCACTACATCTTGCGGGCGCAAGGTAACATACATTATCTCACGCACTTCTTCCATATTTGCTCCTGCCTTGATTGCAGATTCCGCGATCAAATATCCAAGACGGTAACCAATTGGGAAACCCGAAGTTGCGGTCTCTGTATTAATACGCTCCACAACAGAACGAACAACTCCCTCAGGAAGATGCATAAGCTCTAATTTTTCTCTAATTGCATTAATATCTACATTATTCTCTGCTCCTTCTGCTGCTGGTGCCTGTGGTTTTGGTAGGTCATAAAAAAACTCTGTAAGCTTCTCTTGCCCTGGCACCCAATCCTCTCTGTAATTACGTGAAAATGATATACCTCCGTCTCCTCCTTTACCTCCTCTACCCGCAATACCAGTTTCTCCAGAATTTCCAGCTTGGCTTGTATAAGTTATCTTATCTATACTTAAACCACTAAACATATAGCAAGTACCAGCTTTACCGCCAGAACCGCCACTTCCTCCCATACCTCCATCTCCGCCAGCACCCCCAGTAGTACCTTCGCTTATATATGTATTAAGATAGATTTTGTTAGGGTATGAACTAGTACTTTTATCTTGTTGAGTAAAAGGAGCCTTGCGCAAGTTCACTTCTTCTTCATTTCCCCATCCTCCTTTAAAGCCATTTCCTCCTTTACCTCCATCTTGACCTTTTCCTCCGTTACCTCCGCTTACATTTACTTCTAAGCTTGATAAATTAGTGAATTCAGTACCAACTCCAAAGAAATACCCGCCGTTACCGCCTCTCTCTCCAGGTTTTCCGTCTTCGCCCCTTGCCCCATCTCTAGGTTTCTCAGTTCCATCATTTCCTGCTTTGGCCTCTTTGTGTTCTTCCTCAAAATCTTTTCCATCAACACCGCTTAAATCTAAAACTATCCCATTAGTATCTTTAGACTCACTATAAGCATAAGATGTAATCCTCTCCTCTGAGGGGGTTTTGTGTGAGGTCTCTACCACCCATCTTGGAGATATAATTTCTACTTTTATACCATCTTTTGGTTTTGTATATTGTAGATCTTCGTTGAAGAAAATAGTATTTGCAGAGATAATTTTAATTGCTTTTATTGGAGTATTTGTTTTTTGCTGGAATATTCTTATTTTTTCGTTAATATAACTCTGAGCTATCAAAATTCCTTTAACTTCTATTACGCCATTTTCGTCTTTAGAGAAATGCGGAATTAGTAAATTATTCTCTATCTTCTTCCTTAATTCTGCAAGGGGCTCAGTCCAAAGTTTAGTATCAAAAATTTTACTTTCAACAATTTTATTTCCGTTTGGCGCACGAATAGATTCACAGAATCTGAGTTTTTCTATAGCATCTTCTATTGAGCCTAAAGCATTAGAGTCAATCTCTATATTTCCATGGTGATTTATATTAGTCTTAAGAATCTCTCTAAATTCCCTATAATCACTAACTCCTATATCAGTAATAAGCTTTATAGTGCCTGTTAGAGTTTGTAGATAACTAGTAAGTTCACTCCATATTTGGGCCTCTTTTATAGTTGTACTACATACTTGTGTAATATTTGCGCAAACTTTATCTTTAACATAATAGACTATAGCTTCATTTAATATACCAGCAAAGATTCTAGCGTACTTAAGTGATCCATCAGAAATAACCCCGCTCATATCTAGAGAGATAACCCCGTTCATATCTAGTTGTCTAGTTTGATACCATGGGAGTCTTTCTATAAGCTCATCTATCTTCTTACGTTCTGTTTGTTCATAATCTATATTCTCTTCTATAATTCCTTCTAATTCGTGTTTGCTAAAAAACCTAATATGGGAGTCTTGCATATTATCTAGCTCAGCGCCTCTTGCAAAAGAGATTACAGAACCTCTGAATCCTTGATTATTGGCAAACATAGGCTTATTTGGATCTTCTTCATAATATCCTACAGCATAGGATTTGAGTCTGTGATATACCCTTAATTGTTCAGCTGTCATAAATTTTTGATATTCTTGTACTGCTTGAGCTATTTTTTCCTGTTCCTGAGATATATATTTGGATAATTTTTCATCTATCTTATCGACAGTAGTAGGGCCCCTTAAATAATTACATACCTCCTGTAAATCTCTTATTGTTTGATTATATACTGCAATTTTCTCTAAAAATCTTTGACCCGTCGGAAAAGAACTTACAATAATAGCTGATGAATTTCCTATAGATGCAAATCTTTGGGGGGAAAATGTTTCTTGATTATTTGTAAAAGTAGTTAAAACTCCTGTTATTGCGCTTTCTATATTTCCTCTATTATCTGTACCTATAAAATAGTTATAAGATAAAACGAGGATTATTTTTATTTCATAAATTTTGTCAAAAACCTTCCACCTAAAATATGCTTCAGCATTTTCTCTTGCGGGATCGGCTGCTGTGCTAAAAACAAAACCTGGGGAATCTAGAATTGTGTAATCTTTATCCTCTGGTGAATATCCTCCCAAGAAAAAAGTATCTGAGTTAGTCGTATTGTCAGATATACTAATACCGTCTAGTGGATTTGTTGCTTCTAACTTCCAACTATTGCCATTTGGCCTAGAAATCATTTGCTTGCCCGCAAGATAATTAATCAAAGTCCCTTTTCCAGTACCGTTATTACCTAGAACAAATATAGTTTTTTCCTTTATTGCAAGTTGATTGATATTATCGTCTCCTTGGTTTAAATGCTCATTGAGATCGGTGAAAATTCTTATCAACTCCTCATCTGAGTGAGTACCAAAATCATACTTAGGAGAATCCTTGCTACTTTTATTGTCTGCAATTATCTTGTTAATTATCTTGCGCAGGAGCTCTTCATTCATATTTGCCTCCAAATAATTATTTTAATTTGACCCATCTAGGTGAGTATTTAGTAATATAGAATATGTGTATTTTGCAAGATTCCATGTTTATGGACTAGTAGATATTTTGTTTCCTTAAGGAAGCTCTATATATATATCACAAACGCAAATTAGACAAATTAACTTACTGTAAGTAAAAAAGTTTCAGGCTTTATAGCTATAGTTACTTTTATTAGGTGAGTTTATTTGAAATGAAAATGCTAATCAATAGTTTTTTTTAGATTTTTATGTTTTTTTGCATGTTTAGTAAAAATAATTGATTCAATATTTAAATATTTTATAAAACAATAAGATTGACACTTATATAGTTTCTTCTTCATTACTATGGTACTTATAATAAATCCCGCAGTTAATTAAGCTAATAACAATAGATTAAATAATCTTCCATGATGAACCATATTAAACATAATTATGCTATTATAATATATGGCAAGAAAGAGGTATTTATTATAAGCTCTCTAACAGGTAGTAAGTAATAGATTCATATTCAGAAATAATCAGGCCTTTATCATGCAAGATCAGTTATTAAATAATAGAGCACTGACAGAAATTAAGAATAGAATAGCAGAGTTTTTTTCTTAAGTTTACAAGATAATTAAAGATTTTAAAAAGAGATTTTTAGGCTGAGATATTATGTAAGAAATTATTCATTATATCCTCATTTCTTTTATAATTTACATAAAAAACATTAGTCTAGTTGATCTAAATGCTTGTATTGATAATTTTAGTATTATAATATCTATATAAACTAACTTATACTATATCAATGAACCGGGACCTTAAAAATGCGAAATTATATAAATTACTCATGGATACTCCAAGTAATATTGTTTTAACAAGTTCTTACCTAAGATCTTGGGGCCTTACTAATGCAAATGTAAAAAAATATCTTCATGAAGCAATATTAACATCTTTAGCCAGAGGTGCTTATAAAAAAGCTAGTGATAATGTTGATTGGAGCGGGGTAGTTTATGGTTTGCAGCAATCTAAAGAAGGTAGGTATCATATTGGGGGCATAGTAGCTCTGAGGCTCTCTAATATGGCTCATTTGATCAAATCAGAAAGCGAGCAAAAAATATATCTTTATTCTGGAGCTAATAAAAAATTACCTTTATGGCTTGTGAAAAATAGATGGGGTTTTGAGATAAATTTTATACATACTAATTTCTTATCTTTAGATACAGGATTAGATGATTTTGATTACGGGGGGTATAAAATAAAGATATCAACTAGAGAAAGGGCTATATTAGAAGTAATTCATGATATGGATAAATTTTCTTCATTTTATGAGGTAAATTTGCTAATGGCAAATTCTGGAACACTGGACTCAGATTTAATACAAAAATTACTAGAAGAATGCATATCTGTCAGAACAATAAGAATATTCCTCTTTCTTGCTAAAAAAAATCAATTAGGATGGCTTAATTCTATTAAGATAGATAAATTACATTTAGGCTCAGGAAAAAGACAATTAGTAGAAGGAGGTTTCTATGATCCTGAGTTTCAAATAACATATCCAAAAGATTTATTTGAGAGTAAAAAGTTTGAGTTTTAATCCCAAACTTCCGTGATTTTTAGGTAACAGGATACAATAAATGTAATAGATAGTGTCTTTAGTGGCATTTTTTTGTTGCTTTTATCTGTTACGTATTGTATTATCTACGTAATTTATATAGAGGTTTTTATGGCGCATCCCGAGTGGGCTTTGA
>JANRMA010000024.1:0-4671 GCA_033762035.1 Rickettsiaceae bacterium | reverse complement strand
CAAGAAATTAATGATGAGGTGGGCTACAGAATAGGGGATTTGGAGCAAATTATTTACGAGCAAGATGGCTATATGGCAGAAATAAAAGCAGCAGAGCTACTAGAAGGCCTTGGAATCAAGCAAGAGCAGCATTACTTGCCGCTGTCTACTTTATCTGGCGGCTATAAGCTTAGAGTATTACTAGCTCAAACCCTTTTTAATGATCCAGATATTTTAGTTTTAGATGAGCCAACCAATCACCTTGATATAATCTCGATTTACTGGCTAGAAAGTTATTTGCGCGAGAGATTTAAGGGGGTTTTATTATTTATTTCGCACGATGTAGCTTTTTTAAATAATCTTTCAACTCATATTATAGATATAGATTATGGAGAAGTAAGACAATATACAGGTAATTACGAGAAGTTTTGCAAGCAAAAACAACAGGTGATTGATCTGAAAATGCACGAGTTGCAATATATGCAAAAGAAGATAGATCGGATGCAAATTATTGCAGATAAATTTAGGGCTGGAACTAGGGCTACTCAGAGTAAATCTATTGAAAAAAAGATTGATAAATTAGAGCTTCCGGATATACAAAAAAGCTCTAGAGTAGCTCCGAGCTTTAATTTTAGACCCAAGAGATCTTCTGGCAAAACTGTATTACAAGTTAAGGAAATTTGTAAAAACTTTGATAATAAGAATATATTAAGTAACGTTAGTTTTGATGTAGCTCGAGGTGAAAAGTTACTGATTATTGGTCAGAACGGCGTGGGCAAATCTACTTTACTTAAGATTATACTGGAGAGATTAAAGCAAGATGCAGGCTCTGTCTTCTGGGGTCATGAAGTCCACATCTCATATTTTGCCCAGGATCATTACGACCTTTTAAATGACTCAAAATCTATATATGAATGGCTTGCCTCACAAGCCCCGCTGGAAACTAATGAGAAGATTCGCGCAATTTTAGGCCATGTTTTATTTAAGCAAGATGATGTGCATAAGAATATTCTCAATATTAGCGGCGGCGAAGGTGCTCGTCTTTTGCTGGCTAAAATAATGTTAGATAGCCCAAATATATTAGTTTTAGATGAGCCAACAAATCATATGGACATAGAGACAAAAGAAGCTCTACAAAAAGCTTTGATAGAATATGAGGGTACAGTAATTTTAGTAAGTCATGATAGGGATTTTGCAAGCAAAATAGCATCGCGAATTATTTCATTATCTTCAAATGCGATGATAGATTTTAGAGGTTCTTATGATGAGTATTTAGAGAGATATGGTAATGATTATCTTAGTAGTGAGTGGCTTATTAGCTCATCTGCTAAAAGTTAAATTTGCTATATAAATCTGCACGAATCTTTGTTTAGTTTGTTTAATTATGGGCGATGGTATTATTATCCACGTTGTCGCTATTTCTTGACTATGATGACATATATATTTATATTGTATCAAATAATTTTTGATAATTATGAGATAATACCATTCGCAAGAATTAAATTAGACTAATGAATTTTAGGACGAGACTGCGCCAGTACCAATAAATACTCGCGCAAGGAGAAGATCCGCTAAATTCATTTGGATCATTTAAAAATGAAGATTGGTATTACATCAAACTGAGGTTAACTCTTAAAGACTACTAATAAAAATAAAATTCTTGACAAAAATTAAATTTATAGTATTATATGGCTTGATTAGAAAAAAGGAAAAATATTATGATAAACTTAAAATTTTTAGACGAAATGAAAGCAAAGATGCTTTCGGCTCAATTTAATCCTGAAGAATATACTCAAGACGAAATAAATATCTTAAAGCAACATCCTTCGATTTTTGATAGTAAATACTGCTCTCAAGAATTTAGCGCTGCGGCGAGGGAATATTTTGGCATACCAGCCCCTTTAGAAAAAAGCGAAGTTGTAAGAGATGTGGCCGCTAGATTTGATGCTTATACAGAGCATTTTTTTGAGAATCTTTTACAAAAGTTAATAACAGAATTGCCAGAAGAAAATGGAATATACTTGCATGAAAAACTAAAATATTACTATATATGGTGCAAAGATGAAGAAGGTTTATTCTGGATCGATTACATTGGTGATTTTTTGAGCTTACTCATGGATTTTGCTGGAACTAATGAATCTTTTGATAAAATTATTTATAATGTCGGGACGGCCTCTAGTTGGTCAAATTTTCAAGAAAGAATTTTGAATAATAGCTGGGGCGATTATAAAAGAATAGAGTCTTTTAAGCAAGCAAACAAAGAGGATAAGATATTACTACAAAAAATCTTTGCCCATGAAAAAGAAAATGACTTTCTTAATATAATGCTTGCTTTTGCTAATGCAGATAAAGTAAAAGAAGAATTTACAGATTGGCTTAATAGTAATGAAGGATATAAAGATGCTATTTTAGAAGATAATTTAAATGTTATACAAGCTGCATCATCTGAGCTTTCTCGAATAGTTAGTTTAGATCAAACCTATTTGCGTCAGAGGTTTGGGTCATTAGGCCGTATTTTTTCTGAAGAAAAGATAGCTAGACTTGCGGAATTAGCCAGTAAATATCAAATGCATCTAGACATAGTTGATCAATTAATTCAAGATTTATCTGACCAGGTTCCAATAGAAGATGGTATTAGAAATTTATTGCAACTGAATAATAGAGCAGAAAGTGACACTCAATTATTTAAATTAAATCAAAAAACTTCCGGCAAAACTTTATCTATACATTTACTTACTAAAAACGACCCTATAGGACTTTTTGTTGGCAAAATGACAAAATGCTGCCAGTTTTATACAGGCCATTCTTCAGATAGCGCTGTTATGCCTTTATTTACAGATACTTACACAGGATTAATTGTAATAAAAAAAGGCAATAATATTGCAGGATGCGCGCTCGTGTGGGCTTGCACAGATAAATATGGGAAAAGTGGCTTAGTTTTAGATTCTATAGAATGCCATCAAGAAATTGAAAAAGTAATACCAGAATTTCTCGAGACTCTAAGTGATATGTTAAATAATAAGAATATAAATTTATACGTAGGGCGCGGAGGACAAACTCCTAAATTAATGGTAGAATCTAATGTTAGTTCTATTAGCGGAGAAGAGGCTAAAGAAAATATGACAGATGCTGCAACTAATTTAATTCAGCTTCCCTACGCTTCGATTTACGATGATCAGTCAGGAATTAAGCCTATTTCTGAAACTTATAAGCCTTACCAAGATTCTTGCTATTTGTATCAAATATCTCCTGGGGTTAAGCTTTATTTAGGATCAAAAAAGCCAACTGAGGAAGAGGTTATTCAAGAAAGCAAAAGAGAATTGGACGATTTGAAACTTAGCTTAAGTACAAAAACAGACCAGATCGGCTTGGCTGCAGAAGATATAGAAGGAATAATAGATGTTATGGGCGATGCGCTCTTTAATGCAATAATTTCAGATACTGTTTTGCAAAGAAACCAGGACGAGGAGCAATTATATATGCTTAAAGCCTTTATTAATCTTACTAATCAAGAAGATTTTAATAAAATGCTTGATATAATATATTATTATGATCCATTTGATAATAGTGGTGCACTTTTAAAAACACAGATATCCGAAATTTACAATAAATTTAACAGAGAGATTGGGCAAGATTCTGAGAATAACAATGCTAATCCTAATGATTTAATAAATGAAATAAAATATGTATTAGACTTATTATTAGCTAGAATATCAGAAGCAAAAGATTTAAAGCATAATCAAAATATTCAGTCTCAAGCATCTCCTACCCATCCTTTTTATAACTCTAACTTATCTTTAATACAGTTAGCAAAGATAGGTGAGTTATTTGCTTGGGGTAGTGAAATCAGAAGATCTGATTATTTTAATAAGGATAATTTTCTTAACTTTAGTTCAGAAGAAAGGGATTTAATAGATAGAGTATTGAATAAAGTGAAGATCCCTGACTCCAATATTACACACTTATTTCCAATCGGAAATCCTGAGCCTTTCAAGCATAAATTTCTTGAGATTTTAAGTACTTTTGAAGAAGAAATTACAGAAAATCCTTACATACTTCTATCTTGCAAATTTGATTATTCTATTGACTACATGCTACATTCAGGCTTAAGTTTAGGGTCTATAATAAAACTTATTTCTAATAACTTCAGAGTAAAGGATTACACAAATCCCTGTAAATTTTCAGAAGAAGAGGTTAATTATTTAGAAGCTTATATATCGAAAGAAATGAGTGATAGCGATCAAACTATGATAATATGTTATTGTTCCGAAGACTGGTTTAAACAAAAAATGGACCAGTTTATTCAAGAGGGAAAATCTTTAATTGAAAATAATAATGTAGCATTGTTAGATGCTAAATTACTACAAGAGCAAGATTATCTTATAGGCAATGATTTCAGTGAAAATGATACAGACGTAATTGGCAAGCACTTACCTTATTCAAGTGACCAAAATTAAAATATAGATAAAATGGAGCGGCCCACAAAACGCCTTGCTATAACACGGCTTATCATTTTGAGCAAGAGCAGGTAGTTTTAACCCCAAACTTCCCTGATTTTTAGGTAACAGGATACAATAAATGTAATAGATAGTGTCTTTAGTGGCATTTTTTTGTTGCTTTTATCTGTTACGTATTGTATTATCTACGTAATTTATATAGAGGTTTTTATGGCGCATCCCGAGTGGGCTTTGA
>JANRMA010000023.1:0-4757 GCA_033762035.1 Rickettsiaceae bacterium | reverse complement strand
AATTAGGTATTACATCTCCCCTAAAATTAGAAATAGTCGAAAAAGGATTGCCGCTAATACCAGACCAAGATAAAATATCGGATTTAAATTTGGTTACTATGTCTTATGGTTATGGATATGCTATTACTCCTGCGCATTTTGTTCAGTCTATGATACCTATAGTCAATGGAGGAGTTTTTAAGCCTTTGACACTATTAAAAGTAGATTCAAATAGTCAGCAGGAAAAAGAATCTAAAGAAATTTTAAATATACAAACTTCGGTAAATATGTTAAAACTTATGAGACTTGCAGTAGAGAAAGGTACGGCTAAAAAAGGCGCGGTAAAAGGTTATTTAGTTGGCGGGAAAACTGGAACTGCAGAAAAGCTTGGACCTCATGGCTATATGCACGATCATCGCTATTCTTCTTTTGTCTCAGTAATGCCATGTATAAACCCTAAATATTTGGTATTTATTTTACTAGATGATCCTAAGGGAATTAAAGAAACTTTTGGTTTTGCTACCGCTGGCTTTACGGCTGCTCCAGCTGCTAGTAAAATATTAGAGAGAATAGGCTCGCTCTATGGTATTCCTCCTATCGATGAAGCTAGTCAGGAGATTAAAGATATGATGCATGTAGATTACGACGTAAATGGTGAAATATAATAATAACTTTTCCTTAGCACGATTACTTATAGAAGAATATTCTATTACTTCTGTAACTAATGATTCTAGACGCATAACGGCTGATTGCGGTTTTGTTGCTATTCAAGGTACAAATTATGATGGAAACGATTATCTAGAAGAAGCCTCATTACAAGGCGCTAGAGTATTAATTACAGATTCAAAAGAAGCAATTATTAAGTATAAAGATAAGTATAATCTTTATTTTTGCCAAGATGCTAGAAAATTACTAGCAGAAATTTGTATGGTTTTATTTCCAAATACTCCAAAAAATATGATTGGATTAACAGGTACAAATGGAAAAAGCTCTGTAGTGCATTATATTTATGAGACATTAAAGAGTTTAAATCTAAAGGTAGCATCAGTTGGTACGCTCGGAATAAAAAAGTCTCTAACGCTTGCGAACTCATCTAATTTGATTGAAGAAGAGATTAAATCCAGCCTCACCACTCCAGATACAATAGAGCTTGCGAGTTATATTAACGACTTTGCTTTATCTGGTATAGAATATTATGCTATGGAAGTATCTAGTATTGGTTTGCATCAAAAAAGAATATGGGGAAGAAAATTCGATGTAGCTGCCTTTACAAATTTTACTCAGGATCATTTAGATTATCACGGTAATATGCAAGAATATTTAGACTGCAAACTAAAGTTGTTTGAAGAAAATTTAACAGATTCTGGAATAGCTTTTGTAAATAACAAAATCAAAGAAATTGACTATATAAAAAACTATATCATAAATGCAGGCAAAAAAATTATAACTTATGGATCTGACAATGCTGATATTAAATATGAAATTATTAGCAGCTCAATCAAAGGACAAAAATTTAAAATACAATATAATTCACAGGAGTTTGAATATTCTACTCAAATTATAGGTAATTTTCAGGTAGAAAATCTTTGTCTTGCTATAGCTATTTTATATCATCTAGGCGTTCCTTTAGATAATATCCAAAATATAGTGCAAGGAGTTGCTGCTCCTAAAGGCAGGTTAGAGAGAGTAGCAAATCAAGGCATAGGAAGCAGAATTTTTATAGATTATGCCCATACTCCAGACGCATTAGAGAGGGTGCTTAAGTCACTTGGTGCGCTCAAGGAGGCAAATTCTAGGTTAATTTGTGTGTTTGGTTGCGGAGGAGATAGAGATAAAACTAAAAGGGCTATTATGGGACAAATATCTGCTAAATATGCAGATATAACAATAGTTACCGATGATAATCCAAGAAGAGAAGATGCTTCATCCATAAGGGCTCAAGTGATAAAAGGCTGCAATAAGAATGCCGAAGAAATTGCCGATAGAGAAGCGGCTATTGCATATGCAATTTCATCTATGCGAGATAGGGATATACTTATTGTAGCGGGCAAGGGGCATGAAACATATCAAATAATTGGTGACAATAAATTATATTTTAGCGATTTGGAAGTTGCGTTAAAATATTGCACTAAAGCTGCTTATGCAGAAAATAATTGCATTTAAACTGAAGTTGTTTTATAATGTGGAACTTTAAATAAGGACAAAATTATGGCTAGAGTTACGGTAGAAGATTGTATCGGCAAAGGAAAAACTAACAATAAATACGAGCTTGTAACACTTGCAGCTCAAAGAGCAAAAGATATACATGCTGGATCTGCAATTACGGTTCCAATAGATAATGATAAAAAAACTGTTATAGCACTTAGAGAAATAGCGGCGGGCAATATAAAGATAGAAGATTTAAAAGCAAGATTTATTTTCTCGTTAAAGCCTAAAACCGCTGATATCACTTTAGATGAAGATTTTGATTTGGTAGATAAAGATATAAAAGAAGAATTTTCTGCCGAGGCAATAGATTATGGCTTAACAGAAGAGCAGATGAATATAGAAGACGAGTCTATCTATTTTGAGGATATTGACACGGGCGCGCTGGAAGACGACAAATAATTTACAATCTTTTCTATTAACGGAGCTTGCTGAAGATGAAACAAATATTGCACTTTATCCTTTTTTGCGTAATAGCTCTAGCTCCTTGTTTTGTTTACGCTAGTCTTATTAAATCTAAAACCTTTATGGACGAGCAGCTAAATGATGACGAAAGAGCTCGTATAGCTAATATAGAAAATAAAGTCTTATCCATTAATAATAGATTAGATAAACTAGAAAAAACTGTCGCAGAAATTCTTCATATTCTAGAAAATTTTAAATCTAGTGCATCTCTTCCAAATGTAGAAGTTCCTGGAGATATAGCCGACTCTGTCTCTGTTGTTAATCAAAAAAATAGCGCTTCGCCAAAAATTAATAGCCAAGCAAATGGGGTAGAAAAGCAAGAATATGATATAGCATTAACAGCACTAAAAGGTAAAGATTACAAAGGAGCCGCAAATCAATTTGGGCGCTTTGTATCAGAATATCCTTCAAGCCCACTCGCAGCTAATGCTTTATTTTGGCATGGAGAAGCATTATTAAAACAAAATATTTATGATAAAGCAGCTATGTATTATCTTAAAAGTTATAAACACTCAAGCAAAAGTCCAAAAGCTGCAGAGGCTTTGTTCAAGCTTAGTTCTTGTCTTCATTCACTAAAAAAGGATAAAGAGGCATGTGGTATTTTGTTAAAATTAGAAGAAGAATTTACTAAAGGTAATGATTCCACTCTAGAAAAAGCTAAAAAACTTAAAAACCAAATAAACTGTAAATAATATGTCTGACTTATATTCTGAAGCTCAAGAAGATTATAATGATTATAAAAAAGTAGTATTATTAAAGAGATTAATTATATTAGTTTCTTTGCTGACTATTGTTGCTATAATCTTTATGGTAATAAACTTATTTTATCAGTCTAGCAGGCAAAAAAAACTAGAAGATAGAACATATCTTTTATATCAAACCTTAGTTTCTCAAAAATTAAATAAAAATTTAGTAGAGGAGTCTATATTGTCCCTAGAGGGAAGCGGAGATAATATATCTGATATAGCAAGACTCAGAATCGCAAAGATAAAATTTTCTGAGGGTAAATTAGATGATGCATTATATATAGTAACTAGCCTTTCTTCTTCGAGTAAGAGTATAGTGCTGAGAAATATGTCTAAAATGTTTTATGTTTCTATACTATTGGACTATCAAGAAATTTCTGAAGAAAATTTGCATAAAGCCAAGGTCTATATTACTTCTATCGACAAAACCCAGCCATTTTTTGGGGCTATTCAAATATTATCTGCATTATTAAGTATAAAATTAGGCGAAATAAAAGAGGCAGAAATTATCTTGCAAAAACTTATTGAAGATAATAATGTAGCAAACGGGGCAAAGTATATTGCAGAATCAATATTGCATAAAATAAAATGGAGCAACTAGATGAATACAAAATTCTTACAATTATTTAGTTTATTTTTGTTAGTTAGTTGTAATGGACCAAATAAAACCAAAAGCATAACCGAATTTACTGCTCAATTAGAGGTAAATTCTAAGGCTAGTGTACAGATAGAGACTCCATCCCATATTAGTAATATTGGCAACCAAATAGATTATGTAAAAAAAACTAGCTCTTTAATATTAGAAAAGCCAAAGCTGTTTTCTGCAAAGTCTATATTTAAATTGAATAACCCTTTAGCTGCCTTACCTACTGCAACAAATGAACATATTTACCTTATAACAGAAAATGGTGATGTGATTTGCTATGATGCCAGAGTTAGTAAAAAAATATGGCAAAATAATATAGGAACAAAAGGGCAAAAAATTGATGCGGCTACTATATCTTTCGATAAAGACAAGCTAATTATTACTGCAGATATTTATTTATTTAAATTAGATAGCCAAAATGGGCAAATTTTAGGCAAAGTTTTAGTTGATGATATTGTAAGAGATTATCCTGAATTTAATGGGGATAAATTCTTTTTAAAAACCGCGGGCAATAAATTAATTGCTTATAACAGCACTAACTTAAACCAGCTATGGCAGGTTCAGACATGGTCTGATAATGTTGCAACATTAAATTACAAATCTCCAATTATTTATAACAATAGAATAATTCAGGGCTATTCTAGTGGTCAGATTATAGCTAATAATCTTCAAGATGGCGATGAGTCATGGCAAATTAATTTACTCTCGGCAGAAAA
>JANRMA010000022.1:0-3810 GCA_033762035.1 Rickettsiaceae bacterium | reverse complement strand
ATTACAGATATAAGAGACGAAACAGATAAAACAGGTATCAGAGTTGTAATAGAAACCAAAAAAGATGCATCTGCTGAAGTTATCTTAAACCAAATTTACCAATATTCTCAACTACAAAATTCTTTTGGCATTACAATGCTAGCCCTAGACGGCGGGATGCCTAAAGTGATGAATATTGCAGAGGTACTTTCGGCTTTCCTAAATTTCAGAGAAGAGGTAGTTACAAAGCGCACAATTTATTTACTTAATAAAGCAAGAGATAGGTCCCATATTTTAGTGGGCCTGATGATTGCGGTAAGTAATATAGATGAGATTATAAGATTAATAAAATCTTCATCTGACCCTCAAGACGCCAAAAGAAAGCTCATGGAAAGACCATGGCATGTTTTCGATATTGCTCCGTTAATCAAACTAGTTGATGATAAAACTATATTAAAGTCAGATAATCAATGTTTTTTAACTGAAGTTCAGACTAAGGCTATTTTAGAAATGAGACTTCAAAGATTAACCGCAATGGAAAAGAATAAAATTGAGGAGGATCTCATGGAGCTTAAGCAACAAATTTCTGATTTGTTGTTTATTTTATCTTCCAGAGCAAAATTACTAAGCATTATCAAAGAGGAGCTGATAGAAGTAAAAAATGCTTTTGCAACTCCAAGACTCACCACAATAGAAGAAGGAGATTTTGATCACGATATAGAAGATCTTATCCAGCGTGAAGATATGGTAGTTACAGTAACTCATAGCGGATATATCAAACGTGTCCCACTTGCAAGCTATAGGGCTCAAAAAAGAGGAGGTAAAGGGAGGTCTGCAGCTAACATGCATGATGATGATGTTATTACTAGAATTTTTGTAGGGAGCACTCATACTCCTATGTTGTTTTTTTCTAATTTGGGACAGGTTTATAGTTTAAAATTATATAAATTGCCACTTGGAAATCTACAGAGTAAAGGTAGACCAATTGTAAATTTATTAAAGCTTAGCGGAGAGTCAGAAACTATAACTAACATAATGCCTATGCCAGAAAATCAGGATGAATGGGATGATCTTAATATTATGTTTGCTACAAAATTTGGAAATGTTAGACGTAATGATTTGTCTGACTTCAAAAAAATACAAGCAAATGGTAAGATTGCTATAAGACTCGAGGAAGGAGATAGTCTAATAGGAGTTGCATCTTGCGCAGATGAAGATCATATTTTACTTGCAACCAAAGGAGGAAAGGCTATTAGGTTCCCTGCTGAAGCTGTTAGAGTATTTAAAAGCAGAACATCTGATGGGGTAAGGGGTATTAAAATCTCTAAAGATGATGTTGTTATTAGTATGGCGGTACTAAAAGGCATGGAATCTGAATATGCAGAGAAAGAGGAATATTTATCTATTCCATCCGATAAACGTATTGAACTCGCCAAAAAAATTATTACCCCAGAAGAAATAATAAAAGAATATAATATATCTTTAGGCGCAGAAAAATTAGCTTCATTTGCAGAATCTGAGGAATTCATACTTAGTATCTCGGAAAATGGGATAGGAAAAATTAGTTCTGCATATGAATATAGAGTGACAGATAGAGGTGGTAGCGGAATAACTAACATGAATCTGAATAATAAAACAGGATTAGTGGTTGCCTCAATGCCGGCAAATCTTGAGCAAGAAATTATACTTATTACAAATAGCGGTAAATTAATCAGATGTCCTTTGGCCAGTGTTCGTATTACGGGAAGAGGGACAAGCGGAGTAATTTTATTTAAAACCGCAGAAGACGAGAAAGTAGTCTCAGTATCACTGATAGAGCAAAGCGATGAATCTAGCGAAGAATTAGCTCAAGATGATGGAATGGAAATACCCGAAGAAAATATTTAGCCCGAGAACTGTTATTCACTTTTGATAGAAGGGCTTGCTAAGGCCGAAAGAAATCGCAAAAATCCTGAATAGGACATTTAGTACATTCTGGTTTTTTGGCCTTGCATATATATCTACCGTGCAATATTAGCCAATGATGTGCATTTACTAGCCATTTTTCTGGAATATTATTTAGTAGTTCTTGTTCAACTATTACAGGGTTAGATCCCCCCGCAAGGCCTAATCTTTTTGCCACTCTAAAAACATGAGTATCAACTGGCATAGTTTTTTCCTTCTTCCAGCAATTAAGAACAACATTTGCCGTTTTTCTACCTACCCCCGGAAGCGTAATAAGTTCCTCTAAAGTAAGAGGTATTAGGCCGGAAAATTTATCCATTATAATCTCCGACATATTAATAATATTCCTAGATTTTGTGTAACAAAAATTTAGACTCTTTATAAACTCAAGAAGTTTATCTTGCCCTAGTTCTATCATTAAATCTGGAGTATATGCTATTTCAAATAATTTCTTCGTTGCCTTATTAACTGCCATATCAGTAGTTTGGGCAGATAATGCAACTGCCACCAAAAGTGTATAAAGGTTCTTATATTCAAGCTCGGTTTTCGGATCAGGATTAATTGCGGCTAAAGTACTAAAGATACTATTTGCTTTATCAGAAATGTTTTTCAAATTTTTTTGCTGAATTGTTGCGCCCATCCCACTTTCCACATTAATAAAAAAATAATACACGAAATAGCAAAAGCTATAAAAATACCGCTAAATATATAGGGCGTCAAAAAAGCTTCCGCTAATAAAAAGCATATAATACCAACTACCGCACTTATGCAAAAAGCAAAATCCGTTAAAGCCACGCCATATAAAATACCTATTAATGGTATTACTGTGACTGGCACCCACAAACCCGCAGCAAATATAATTATATCTATAATAGTTTTAAACTTCATTACAAGCAATATACTAGTAGCCCCGATCATTATACTCGATAGTTTAGCTAAAAAAATTAAATTTATTCTACTTATTATTTTAGAATTCTTCGGCACGATGGGCTTAATAACATCATTTACTAGGCTAATAGATGCAACATTTAGATCTGAATCTGCAGTTGACATAACAGATGCAAGCAACCCAATAGCTATAAAACCTTTAAAGCCCTCTGGCATTACTAAATCTATTAAATTTGTAAGAGCAAGACTCGCCGAAGAATCTGGCACTAATATAAGCCCTAAAATTCCATTCATAGCGATAAATGTAATAAATATAAAATAGATCAAAGATTTTAGATATATTGCTCTAGTAATTATCACAGAACTACGCCCTACTAAAATCCTTTGTATTAAAGTTGGATACAACCCCATTACTGCAAAACTAGTAAATGCTATACTTGTATCAGTCCATGTATTATTAGAATAATGGCTTATAACGTCAAAAGTTACAATATTATGAGTAGAAATATAATAAATACTAAAAAAACTTAAAGAGGGAATAGCAAGAATCATTGCAATAAATTGCACTACATTATTTAAAACTATTGCCCTTAAGCCCCCAAAACTTGCATATGTAATAGTAATTGCATAACTTGCCAGTATTCCATAAATTCCGTCTATTTTAAGAATGGAACTGAAAATGACGCTACTAACACTAATTTGCGCAGATAAATATCCTATAGAAATAAGTGCAGCAGACAAGCCTGATATAATTCTTGGCACTTTACCGTAATGTGCGCCTATTATATCTCCTATACTAGTAGCGCTTTTATAATGATGCAATCTGGGAACTAAAAATTTCGCAATTAATAAATCTATTGGTATTGTGAGTAACAACCCGTAACAATAGCCTATATGTCCGTTATATATTTTTTCCGTTAAGCCAAAAATTGCGCCCCCTCCTACAGCTGATGCAAAAATAGTGGCAGTAAGAATCCAAAGATTTTTGTTTAAATCTAG
>JANRMA010000021.1:0-9137 GCA_033762035.1 Rickettsiaceae bacterium | reverse complement strand
CAGGTTCATATACATGCGGTATGCTATATTATTGCTCCAGCGGTGTTGCTTGTAAATCTGAGATAGACACTTCATATCCTTCTAGAGGTCATCTATACCCATGCCAAGCAAATTGCGATAGCAGCCATTCATGCTCCAACTCTAATTCCACCTCTCTTTCCCTTGGGCTGGATCGCGGAGAGTACTATAATTACACAGAGTCTGTAGTACTACCGGCATTTTCTAGTGATACTACTTTTTTCTATAGCGATCATCAGACATCAACTTCTGTTGCAGTTCCTCAGACTGTAAGCGATTATAGTAGTTATACAGGATTTGGATCTTCTGCAGATTGTAATAGTGCAGCCGCATCTCTTGGATATATTCAAACAGCAGCCAGGCGTTTTAGTGATAATGATTATTACACCTATAAAAGTTACTCTGCTGCAAGTGAATATTTAAGAGGACGAAATTATGCAGCTAATAGTACAAGCGCGGGTTCTATTCCCCCTTTAAGTTTTATTATGCCTTCTACAAGCACCTATCCTTACTGGCTTATTGAAGGCGATGGCTTGATTATGAAATATACTAGAAGGGTAACTCCGGCGGCCATTACTCAAACTTCAAGCTCTACTTCAATTTTAAGGCCTATAGGGGCTCTATCTTCTTCTAGCATCGGCACTTTGCCCGCAAAACTACTCTACTCTAATACTATTACATCGGATGTTGCAGATAGTGTTAGCGGCGCTTATTTACAACTCAGTTATATGGATATTGCCTCTTCATCAGTCCCTTCTCAAAATGTAGGAGGCTATGTTTTATATCTACAGCAAACTGCTTGCGTACGAACCAACGGTGAATCTATTACAGATTTTGGGTATACAAATAGAGGGCAGATTAAATATTATATAGCATCCTCCGAGTACGACTTAAATACATCTGGCATTAATCTTAGCCAATTTCCTAGTGGGGTATTAGATGTAGACTCAAGCGGTAACGCAACTATAACAGTAGATAGTACATATTACGCAAATAATACGAATTCTCATTTATGGCTTATCGTTGACAATAAATCCACAGATTATCAGAATAGTTACGGTAGTTATAATGTAACATTCAACACATCTAAATCTATAGGCGCCTTTAGTGCAGATGTACTACTGCCTTTATTTGCCATAATAGATACATATACAACTGATTTTGCTATGACTGCTGTACAAACGGCCATTTGCTATAATACTTCAGACAAAAGCGATTGTTCTGATTTTTTCTTATTCGTTAAAGCCTTGTTAATTGCTTATGTTTGTATTGTTGCTACTTCTTTTATGTTTGGAATGTTAGAAATTAACGCTCAAACATTAATGATTCATTTGGTAAAAATTATTTTGGTCGGAGGATTAATAAGCGGCGATACTTTCACATTTTTTAATGCAATAATAGCACCTTTGCTAGTCAGTTTTGTTGACGGTATATTATGCGATTTGGGAAACAGCGATTCAGACCCATTTGCATTTTTAGATGATTTATTTACTCGTATATTAATGAATCCTATCACTTATCTTCAGCTTTTATCTCTTATCTCTTTTGGCATTACTGGTTTCTTTAATTTTGTTTTTGTATTTGCTGGAATAATTCTAATCTTAATTTGTAATATTGCGGCTATTGCCTCTTATATATATTCAAAATTCATGATAGCGTTTTTGCTATTTATAGGACCTTTGTTTATTTGTTTTTGTCTCTTTTCTTTTACAAGGCCTTTGTTTGAGCGCTGGATAAATAATATCGTAATCATGCTAATGGAGCCGGTAATATTATGTACTGGAATAGCTATTTTTACCCAATTAGTTATGAAATATTTAGATAGAGTACTTTCTTATAGTGTCTGTTTTAAATGCGCTATTCCTTTTACTTTAGGCACTGTTACATCAATAGTATACCCTGCAATGCCTGCGCAATTTCAGAATATACAATTATTTTGTTTTTACTGGTTTGCGCCTTGGGGCATAAGTTCTAATTATGGCTTATTGAGCTTATCTTTTTCCGATGGAATGGCCTTATTATTCTTGGGTTATTTCGCATATACTTACCACTCTACCGCAATGCAGATTAGCGCAGAAATATTTGGAGCTGGAGCATTTTCAACAATACAAATGGGCAGCCAGTCTCAGCAGAAAGCTGCGCAGCAGATTCAGAAACTTGGCGCGGTGGCGTCATCTGGAAAATCTCCCGCGGTAGCAGGAAAGATTGCTTCTCAAGGAGCAAAGTCTGCATCTAGTAAATCTGTATCTTCGGGCTCAACAGGGGGAAGGGATGGAAAGGGCGATTCTGGAGGAATACCGCAAAGTGATGATTCAGATTAAAAGGATAAAAATAATGGTTAAAATATGGGCTTCTTAGGTATTATCATTATTATTTGGACTATCTATATAGTAATTTCTATTTTGAGTCCTGGAACAGAAGGGACTTGCTATACGTTTAATTCATCTAACCTTGTTACACATACTAGCCAGATAGATATGAGTCTTTGCGCTCCAACTTGTACCTTAGATAGTAGCGTAATTCTTAGTAGTGGGAATTTTTTTAAAGTAATAATGAATACTAATGGTTTATATGTACCACCAAAGAAATATAGAGTAATTGTAAAAGTAGATCCACGCTTTCCTGGGCCCCTGACTTTTGTAGCTTCTTATGGCTCATCATCTTATTCTCCTAACTGGTACTCCTTTAGCAATAATTATCCATCTAGTACAGTGGAATCAGTAAGCTCATTGTTAAACTATTATAATACAACTATCAGCACAAGTTCGGGCTCTTATGCTATACCTGTCACTACTGGTGATGTTATTAGTATACGTCAAATCACTTCTACAGAATTCTATACTAGTATGAGTAATGTTACTAGCGATATAGTTCCAAGTACTAATACACCAGTTAGCTTTTCTTCATCTTCAGGGAGCTCTACTTCTGGAGTGCTGCTAGATAATTGTATTTTATTTGCAACCACACCTTCCTTATTTTCAGGCTACGCATCAGTCCCCGATGAATCTAGTTCAAATTACTCATATTATATTACCGGTCTTTATACCGGTATTATGAGGGGAGGTAGTGCTACATGCTCTTCTCTAAGTTCAAGTTTATGTTCGGCCAGTAACGTAACTGATTGTATATTAACAAATGGAGAAGGAATCACTATAGGAGTTAATAATGCAAATCTAAAGCTTACGGGTAATAGTTTTGTGAATATAGGAACTACCGCTTCTCCTAAGTATGTTTATTACATGACGGCTCCTTCAGATGGAATATTAACATTCGGATATGGGTTTGATATTACTCAGGTTATTAGTTACACTAATACGAGTTACCAATATTTTACTGATCTAGTTAACTCAGCATTATATTTAGATGCTTCTAGTGATACAAATGCGCTAGATTTTTTTGGGCAAAATGTTTTAGTATCCTCAGCTGCTAGTCCTAATCAATTTATTGGAGGTCGCTATCTATATGAAATAGAAGTAGGATCCTCAAGCTCTACTGAGATAAAGCAGCAAGTATCTAATTTAGAAGTAAGGTACAATATAACTCCTAGTTCTGGCAGCGCTGCTTCTGATTCTGTATATAATGTCTTAAGTGGCACTACCTCTTCTACCACCGGCCCGCTTACATTTTCTATTACAAATTCATCCGCAGACCTTGGGGGGAATTTAGTTTTTATAACTCAGACTAGCAATAATAATAGCCAATTTTCTAATATACTATATTTTGGAGTTATTTTACCTATAAAAACTGAAATACTTAACTTATCGAGGCTTTTATATGCGCAAATTATCGGAGATTCAACTTTTGTTTTAGTGGTCAATGCAGCATTAACTTTATGCGTTATGTTATATGGGGCTGGCTTTGCATTAGGCTCAGTTTCTGCAAAGGCCAAAGATATGACTATCTTTGTTGTAAAAATTATAATAGTTAGCACTATGCTTAGTCCAACAAGTTGGGATTTCTTTAATACATATTTGTTCAATTTTTTTCTTATTGCAACTGATGATTTGATGAGTGTAATTTCTGGCCAGGACACTACTTCTTCCAATCCTTTTGGCTTTGTAGATAATGTTTTATATAAATATTTTAGTCAAAATTTATGGCTTATAATATTTACATATATAGTCTGGTGGCCTGTAGGATATCTTATTCCAGCCATAGTATTAGTTTTAGGAATCTTACTTTTTGTTTGGTCTTTTATAGAGGTGATTGTTGCATATTTATTAGCATTCTGGAGTATGTGCGTATTAATTTCATTAGCACCAGTTTTTATAATATTTATTCTTTTTAGCCATACTGAGCATATGTTTAAGAATTTTCTGTCTGTAATGGTGGGTTATGTTTTGCAGCCAGTATTTGCTATGATTTTAATATTATTCGTAAACCAGATATCTTCAGACTTTTTATCAGATAGTATTGAAGTTTGCTTAAAGAGTATTCTAACATTACAGTTTCATTTTACCGAGGAAATACCATATATTGGTTTTAGTATACCAGGAGCAACATTTATTGGCTATACTCCTTGTGCCCCTAACATAGAGCCTTGCCAAATACTTGATATAATATATTTATTTAAAATAACAGTGATGTTTTGCATTATTAACCTACTTATGAGGGGTATTTTAGTGATGTCAAGAGAGATGGCTGATAAATTATCTGACGGCGGAGTTTCTAGCGGGGGTGTTGTTGAGAATGTGCAGAGTATTTCGCAGAGTCAAATAGTAGCTGCGGCTGGTTATAAATCTTTAGGACTTGGGATTCATGGCTCTGAATTTGCTGGTAGACAGACTGTAAGATCTGGCATAGCTGCTGGACATTTTGCCTATTGGGGCGTAAGTCTTGCATATCGCGGAGTAACTCGCGGCTCAAGTCTAGCATATCGCAAAGCATCTAGTCTTAACAATTATATGTTCGGAAGCGGGAAATCTGATCCATCTTAAGTATCGTCTATTTAGTAAAATAGTTCTAACAGTTTGCATATATAAGATTAGTTGTGATTTATCCGAGATGTTTGTTCATCACAAGATTCTTTTATTAATATACTTCTATTAAAAATATCCTTGATTAATCATGTATAAATATATTATGTTGCATCTTATAGATCTTGAAAATGAGTAATTATGATAAGATGCCTTCAGTTTTGGATATTACTCCTAATGTTGCAAGCTTGTTCTGACGCTTCGTGTATTGATCCTGATGATTTCGGATTTTCTCACGTAACTGTTCCAGCTGGCTTTTCTTCGAGTGAAATACATGGCTCAGGTCTTGGGCAGTATGTTGATTGGTATGATAGCGGACTTACTCTCAACGGAGATAATTTATACATGATTGTTCAAACATGGAATCCTAGTAAAAATATAAATAGCGCGCCGGAATTATCTGCGTGGTGCCCATGGCTAGGGCCTTCTTCAAGTCCTCCTAGCTTACAATCAACTTGTGTATTACTTGATACTTGTATATTTCAAAATCTCAATACTTGCTCTAATACTTCAAGTGCATTAATTTTAAATGCCCCATGTTTGTTAAAAAACGGCGTAGGTCTTTATTTTGCAGCTACTCCTCGGAGTTTTGATCCAAATACTGATGCTGATACTAATGCAAAGCCTTATTTAGCAAACACTAATGTGCTAGAAGCTCATATGGGATCAAGCGTTAGCACGAATAATAGTAGTGTTACTTTTTATTCTTATGGTACTGACTCTAGTGGTAATTTAACTTACTCAGCATCTGGTGGATATTACGCATCCCTTAGCTCTGCACAAGTATCGTCATTAACGGGAGGAAAATTATATTTCAAAATATTGGATAGATATTATCAAGATAATAGTGGTCAATATATAGTAACTATCAAGAGCGGCGTTACTAAGACAGCTGGCTTCGTTCCTTCAACTATAGTGAGTAATTACGTTAAAGGCCTTTTTTTTGGAGTGAATGCCGATGGAAATCCTCCGACATATGTTGGCATGAGTAATATACTTAGCTCAGGGCTCGTTGTAAAAATATTTAATAATATAATTTCGAATAGTAATTATCAAATGTGCATAAACGCACTTCTTTCAATGTTTATAATGTATCATGCTTTTCAATTTATGATTGGAGGCACACATGTATCGCAGAAATCATTACTTATTTTGATTTTAAAAGTTATTATTGTATCTCGGCTTTTAACTTCCTCTACCGCATGGTCCTTCTTTAGTCAATATTTATTCTTCCTCTTCTTAGATGGATCGGCCTATCTTGTTGCTTTAATAAGCGGAGAATTTGCCGGAGTGGATATTTTTTCTTTATTATTATCCCCTCAGCTTTATATTAAAATTTTTGCTTTGCCATGGGCTGGAAGTGCCGATGCTTTTGGTTTAGGAATTGCATATACTTTAGTATTTTTAGTATGTATAGCTATTACGATATATTCTGTTTTCTACAGTATTACTGTATATCTTACATGTCTTATGATGATGGGGGCTTTGATGATGCTAGCGCCAATTTTTATATCATTTATATTATTTGATTTTACGAAAAACTTGTTCAATACTTGGCTGAAGGAATTCGCATCTTATGCATTACAGTCAGTTATATTAGTAGCTGGTATTGCTATGATTACTCTGATGCTAAAAGATCAAATATATAAAAATTTAGGCTTTAGGGTTTGTAAAGATAATCTATATTCACCTTCAGTTGATAATGCTTTTAACACTAGTCTTGTGGGTAGCGCAAAGCGTACGCCTTCTTTATATATATGGAAACCACATTTCTCTGCAACAGAAAGTATGGTTTATATGCCTATTCCACTTGGATTTTATGCAATTTCTACTGATTCTCAAGGGTATGTTACTAACACGGAGGACACATTAAGTAGCACTTATTGCCCCCCTTATGAATGCTTTGGAAATCGATATCCTAGTTTCCCATTTTTAGATCCAAGTAACGCCGGAGATGCCGCTAAATTAGCGAGAGCTAGATCTGGCGAATTAGTTTCGTCCTATGATTTATTGTTAATTACAGCCTGCACTTTACTAATGTTTACTTTTACATCTCATGCAATAACTATGGCGGCTAAAATATCTGATGGTATAGATATGACTAAAACTTCTGATAAAATATGGAATAATACTAAAGAGTTGACGAAAGCTGCGCCAAGTGCAGTAGAATCAGTAAAAGATGGAGTGAGGGGCGTATATCATCATGCTCAGGATGCTAGGAGATGGACATCTAAATATATCAGTAGCCAGAATGCAGTCAGCTCGGCAGATTCGGATGCGCCAGGTGAGAATAAGAGGACTGGAGCGATATCTAGCTCATCTGGTAAAAATTCTAAAAAATAATACACCTAAAACTTATCTTGTTTCTTTAAAAAAAGTACATTTCCAATTTGCGCTTACAATTTTTCAAGAATTTTATTGACAAATGACTTATGCTTTAATATAAGTGTAGAATTTTAAGATTTGCGCTGAGTATTTTATGGATAAAGCTTTAGATTTGCCAAATAGGTCTAGAATACCTCAATTTTTAATAATACTATTTTTTGTTGAAATGTGGGAACGATTTAGTTATTACGGAATGAGAGCATTGCTAGTGATTTATCTGACTTCCCATTTGGGCTTTGAAGATGCAAAAGCTTATGCAATCTATTCATTATTTGCAGCAATTGGCTACTCAGGCCCAGTATTAGGCGGCTTTATAGCTGATAAATTAATGGGATTTCGTAATATGGTACTCCTTGGCGGCATTATTATTACTTTAGGACACTTATCCCTAACCCTCACTGGACTTACATCTGACTTATTATATATTGGCCTTGCATTAATCGCAGTAGGAACTGGGATGTTTAAAGGGAATGTAACAAGTTTACTAGGCGAATGTTACAAAGAGGAAGATCCAGATCGAATTAGAGGATTTACATTATTTTATGTAAGTGTTAATTTAGGTTCATTCTTAGCTTCAATTTTATGCAGCTATGTAGCGCATTTATTCGGTTGGCACTATGGTTTTGGTCTAGCCGGTATTGGTATGATTATAGGTCTTATTAGTTTTATTAAATTTGAGCACTTGTTAGGAGATGCGGGAATTTGTCCGCGTCCAGAGATTATGAATAAAAAAATATTTGGAACAAATATTTTTGGTTTGGCAATAATTGGTAGTCTGCTGTTAGCATTTATAGTTTCCAAAATGCTTATGGATAGCGAATTTTTTGCAAACGTGCTTGCATTAACTGGAGCCGTAATTTTCTGCCTGTTTACTTATATAATATTTACATCAATAGCTTTAGAAAGAAAGAAATTGATAGTATTATCAATTTTTATTACTTTTTTATTATGTTTTTTTGCTTTAGAAATGCAACTTGGATCTATGATCAGTTTATTTGTCCAAAGAAACGTAGTTAAGGAGGTGCTAGGTTTCGCAGTGCCGGCATCGGTAGCTCAAGCGATAAACCCTTTTTCCGTTATGATATTTGGCTCTTTGATAACGAGATACATGAATTTTGACAAAAAATATGTCACCTCTATATTTGCTTTTGGCCTACTTACTATGGCTATATGTTTTTTTATCCTATATATAGGATGCTTAAACCCTGATAAAGAAGGTAGGGTAGGATACCTATATATAGTAATTGCTCTATCTTTTATGGCTCTTGGGGAACTATGTACTGCTCCATTAGTGCAAGAACAAGCAACTTTACTTGCTCCTAAACGCATAAAAGGGTTAATAATGGGTATACTAATGTTATCAGTTGCCTTTTCTAACTTAGCTGGAATTATAATATCCAAGTTTATGTCGGTCCCCTCTGTTAATGGAGAGGTAGATTCCTTTGAATCTTTAGCTATATATAAAGCAGGATTTTGGAATATAGGAATATTTAATTTAGGCGTAGTGATAGTATTCTTGCTTCTTTCGGTATATGTGCACAGAGCGATACTCCAGTTTGGGGAGACAAAAGCTTGAATATAAAATAGATCTAATTGTTGAAATACTTAAAGTGAATAGTTTCTCGACTTTGACCCCCTAAAAAGAGTTGTAGGTGCTATAGAGTGTGGCTTTGATGCCATTTTTGTGCATTATTTTTGTCGTGTCTATTCGCGTCTGTTGTTTTTATAGTTTTTTCTGCTAGTATAACATCATTAATT